>CAXTNS010000095.1:5342-12560 GCA_964245465.1 uncultured Thermoanaerobaculia bacterium | reverse complement strand
GAGGAGGACGTCCACGGCCTCCGGTGGCGCAAGGGGTTCCACGAGGGAGTCCAGCTTCTCGCGGGTGAGGGGTTTCGCGCTCCGCTCGTACTGGGAGATGGCTTCCTTCGAGATGCCCAGAGCGCGGGCCAGTTGAGCCTGGGTCCAGGTGGCGGCGGAGCGCAGGTAGCCCAGCGCCAGACTCAGGGGAGTGGGAACCGGTTCGGGCATGAGGTCCTTCTTTCGAGTACCCATCAATAGCAAGGTTGCCGGAAGAGCGCTTTTGGGGACACGGAGATTGAGACCTTTTTCCCTGTGCCCCAGAGGATTCTAACTTCCTTGGGCACGGGTAGGCGCAATCACTCCTACGCTGTCGTCCATGTCGACGCTGATGGGACGTGAACCCGAGACGGCGCCGTCCGCTGTCCGCCAGAACCACCCCGGCCGGGAGAAATTGGAGCTCTTGATGCGAGGCGAGCTTGCCCGGTCCGAGGTGGCCAAGGTCGTCCGCCACCTGCTGGCCGGCTGCCCGGCGTGCCTCCAGGTGACCCGCCGGCTCTGGGATCTGGGGGACCGGGCGCCGCTCGATGGATTTGATGGGGAGGAACGGGGATGACCGATACGCAGAGGAAGTTGGCCGAGGGGAGAAGGCACCTGCGGCGGGTGCTGGAGCAGATGGAGGCGCTTTGGTGGCAGCTCGTCGGCATCAAGCTCAGTCTCGAGCCGCCGGCAGAGAAAGCGCTTGAGGACGTGAGTGACGAGTGGGATGCCGTGACGGATCTGCGGACCGTCATCGAGTGCGTGTTGGACGACGATCTGCGCCCGGCTTTCGAGGATCTGCGCAACGCGCTGAGGAGAACAGGGGAGGGGGAGTCGTGAGGGTCACGTCCCGGATATCAAGGTTGTAGGGGCGGCCCCACGTGGCCGCCCTGTTTTTGCGTGGGTGTCCCCCCGAATGGCACGTTTCTTGGATGAACTTGAGCGTCTCGACGACGTCTCACAGTGGGTTCTGCATTCGGAGGGGAGCACGCATGGCGGAGCTGAATGAAGGCCCGGTGGAGGAGGGCAGCACCGTACCGGAGGGGGGAGGAGAGTCGTGCCCGGTCTCCCATCCCTGTCCGGTGGTGGCCATCGGCGCCTCGGCCGGCGGTCTCGAGGCGTTCCAGGAGCTGCTGCGCGGCATGCCCTCGGACACCGGGTTCGCCTTCGTATTGATCCAGCACCTCTCGCCCCGGCACGAGACGCTCATGCCGGAGTTGCTGGCGCCGCTCACTCCCATGCCCGTCAAGGCGGTCTCGGAGAATGAGACGGTGATCGAGGCCAACCACGTCTACGTCATGCCGCCGCATGTGACGTTGACGATCGACGACTGCGTGCTCTACGTCTCGAAGCCGGCTCGCACGCGGGGCCGGCGCTCGCCCATCGACCGGTTCTTCCGATCGCTTGCCGAGGACCAGGAAGACGAGGCCGTGGCCATCATCCTCTCCGGCACGGGCACCGACGGCGCCTTGGGATTGAAGACGGTCAAGGACCGGGGCGGCTTCACGATGGCGCAAGCCCCTGAGACGGCCCGCTACGACAGCATGCCCCGGAGCGCGATCCTGACCGGCGCGGTGGACTCCGTGGTGCCGGTGGCGGAGATGGCCGCCCGGCTGGTGGAGCACCAGAAGCGCCTGCGCGAAGGGCAGGGCGGCAGCCCCGAGCGGTTCCGCGAAGAGATATCGGGTTACCTGGGCAAGGTCTGCGCGATCCTGCGCCGGCAGACCGGTCACGACTTCCGCCATTACAAGCAGAGCACCCTGGTGCGCCGGGTGCGCCGCCGGATCAACGAATCGCGGTCTCCTTCGGTGTATGCTTACGTGGAGTCCCTGAATGAGAACACGAAGGAAGTCGAGCAGCTTTTCCGCGACCTGCTGATCAGTGTGACGCACTTCTTCCGCGATCCGGAGGTCTTCGACCTTCTGGCCGCCCGGGTCATTCCCCGGTTGTTCGAGGGGAAGGACTCGGACGGCTTCGTACGCGTTTGGGTGCCGGGGTGCGCCACGGGCGAAGAGGCGTACTCGATCGCCATGCTGCTGCGCGAGCACATGGACACGCTGGAGGCGCCGCCCCAGGTGCAGGTGTTCGCCACGGACATCGACGCTCAGGCCCTCGAGACGGCGCGCCAGGCCCTCTACCCGGAGACGATCGCGGGCCAGATCCCACCGGAGCGGCTGGAGCGCTTCTTCGTCAAGCACGGCAACATGGTCCAGGTCTCCCGCGACATCCGGGACCTGTGCCTGTTCTCGCTGCACAACCTGATCGCGGATCCGCCGTTCTCGCGGCTCGACCTGGTCTCCTGCCGCAACCTCCTGATCTATCTGGAGAGCGACCTTCAAAAGAAGGTCATCGCCCTGTTCCACTACGCCCTGCGTCCGGGGGGGGCGCTCCTGCTCGGGCCGTCGGAGATGGTCACCTCGGAGCTCTTCCGCACGCTGGACAAGAAGCACCGCCTCTTCCAGTCGCGCGACACGGTAACCCGGCCGCCGTTCTCCTTCCCTCTGGGGGAGAGGGCCCGTTTGCTCACCCGGGCCGTCGAGGAACCCCAGCGGCGCGCGGTGCCCCGGCAGCAGGAGGTGGCGCGGACGTTCGAGACGGTGCTGCTGGACAACTACGCTCCGGCCTGCGTGGTGGTCAACGAGTGGGGCGACATCGTCTACTTCTCGCCGCGCACGGGCCGCTACCTGGAGTCCCCCCCGGGGACGCCCACGGTCAACGTGGTCGACATGGCGCGCAAGGGGCTGCGGCTGGACGTGCGCACGGCCCTCCACAAGGCCGTCAACTCGCGGGTGGTGGTGGTGCACGAGAACGTCGCCTTCGAGCAGGACGGCCAGGCGCAACGGGTCAACGTCGTGGTGCGGCCCCTGCCGGAGCTGGGCGAGGACCCCGGGTTGTTCATGGTCGTCTTCCAGGACGTCTTCTCCGGAGAAGGCGTGGTCGAGCTAGAGCCGAACGCCATCCTCCCGGACGACCCCATGGTGCGGCGGCTCGAAGCCGAGCTGAGGTCGACCAAGGACCACCTCCAGGCGACGCTCGAGGAGCTGGAGAGCTCGAACGAGGAGCTGGTCTCTTCGAATGAAGAGCTCCTGTCGATGAATGAGGAGCTGCAGTCGGCCAATGAGGAATTGCAGACCTCGAAGGAGGAGCTCCAGTCGGTCAACGAGGAGCTGGAGACGGTCAACAGCGAGCTCAAGAAGAAGCTGGAAGAGCTCGACCGGGTCAACAGCGACCTCCAGAACCTGTTCCAGAGCACCCGCATCGCCACGGTCTTCGTGGACCGCGAGCTCCGCATCAAGAAGTTCACCCCGGCCGCGGTCGAGGTCTTCCGGTTGATCGACGGCGACGTCGGCCGGCCGATCGCCGACATCGCCCCGCGTTTCTCGGGGGGGGATCTGGTAGGGGACATCCGCGAGGTGCTGCGCACGCTCGCTCCCCGCGAACGGCAGGTGAGCATCGAGGACAGCCCGTCCTGGTTCCTTCTGCGGACCCTGCCGTACCGGACGGTGGACGACGTCATCGACGGCGTGGTCCTGACCTTCCTCGACATCACCCAGCTCAAGCGGGCGGAAGAGGAGCAGGGCAAGCTCGCCGCCATCGTCGAGTCCTCCCAGGACGGCATCATCGGCAAGACGCTGGACGGGGTGATCACGACCTGGAACGCCGGCGCGGAGAAGATGTACGGCTACACGGCGCGCGAGGCCGTCGGGTGGCCGATCGACCTGATCGTGGCCCCGGAGTGCCGGGACCAGACGGCGGACGTCTTCGCGCGGCTCCGGAAGGGGATCAAGGTCGAGCCCTTCGAGACGATCCGCGTGCGCAAGGACGGCCGGCGGCTCGACGTCTCCATCACGCTGTCGCCGGTCCGCGACGCCGCCGGGCGGCTCGTGGGGGCCTCGGGGATCGACCGCGACGTCTCCGAACGGAAACGGAACGAGGAGATCCTGCGGGAGGAGGCGCGGCGCAAGGACGATTTCCTCGCCAAGCTCGGCCACGAGCTGCGCATTCGTGTCGCGCCCATCAGCAACTGTCTGCACGTGCTCCGCTCGTCCGCCAACAGCCAGAAGGAGAAGGCCCTCACGACGATCGAGCGCCAGGTGCGCCATCTCACCCGGCTGGTGGACGACCTGCTGGACGTCTCCCGCATCTCGCGCGGCAAGATCCTGCTGCGCCGGCAGCGGGTGAATGCCGCGCAGGTGGTACAGGCTGCCGTGGAGGACCTCCGGCCCGAGTTGGAAGCCGCGGGGCTGGCCCTGGAGGTCTCCATTCCAGGACCGCCCTGCTGGGTGGACGGCGACCCGACACGCCTCTCACAGGTGGTGAGCAACGTGCTGCACAACGCGGGCAAGTTCACCGAGCGGGGCGGGCGGATCTCCGTGACGGTGCGGCAGGTGCCGGAGGATTGTTCCCTGGCCGTGACCGTGCGGGACACCGGCATCGGTATAGAGTCGAAGCTGCTGGCCCGGATCTTCGAGCCTTTCAGCCAGGGAGACCTCGGCCCGGACCGGAGCCGGGGCGGGCTGGGACTGGGCCTCTCGCTGGTCAAGGCCCTGGTCGAGCTGCACGGCGGCTCGGTCGAAGCCTCCAGTCCAGGCCTGGGGCAAGGAGCGGAATTCACGTTGCATCTGCCGCTGACCCCCGCAGGGGAGGAAACCGCCGTGGCCGAGACGAAGGAGGGAGCGTCCAACCCGACCCGCCGCTGTCTGGTGATCGAGGACAACGTCGACGCGGCCGAGAGCATGGCGCTGCTGCTCTCCCTGGACGGGCACGAGACCGAGGTCGCCTTCGACGCCGGCCAGGGCCTGGAGAAGGCGCAACGGTTCCGCCCGGACGTCGTCCTCTGCGACATCGGGCTGCCGGGTCCCATGGACGGCTACGGTCTGGCCCGTGCCTTCCGGGACGACTCCGAGCTGAGCTCCGCCTACCTGATCGCCCTCACCGGCTACGGCCAGGAGGAGGACCGGCGGCGCGCCCAGGAGGCCGGGTTCGACGCCCATCTCACCAAACCCGCGGATCTCGAGCTCCTGCGACGCCTGCTGGCGGTTGTTCCGTAGGGTTCATGGCCTGCAATTCCTGATCGCCCCCTGCTGTTTTTCGCCTTAAGCTTGGAGAGACGATGAAATCTTTGCCTGGGATTCTTGTCAGCCTGGCCGTCTTGACGGCCACTCCCGTAGCCGCCAGCGTGCCTCAGGAGACGGATACGGTCGAGCCCTCCGAGCTCAAGAGCCTCTCCATCGAGGAGCTGATGGAGGTCGACGTCACCTCGGTCTCGCGGCGCAGCGAACGGGTTTCCCAGGCCGCGGCGGCGGTGACCGTCATCACCAGCGAGGACATCCGCCGTTCGGGGGTGACCAATCTTCCGGAGGCGTTGCGCCTGGCCAACGCCCTCCACGTGGCCCGCTTCGACTCGCGCACCTGGGCCATCAGCGCCCGCGGGTTCAACATCAGCACGGCCAACAAGCTGCTCGTCCTCATCGACGGCCGCAGCGTCTACACGCCCCTCTTCTCGGGCGTCTTCTGGGACGTCCAGGACGTCCTGCTGGAGGACGTGGACCGCATCGAGGTCATCCGGGGCCCCGGCGCCACCCTGTGGGGGGCCAACGCCGTCAACGGCGTCATCAACGTCATCACCAAGAGCGCGCGCCAGACCCGGGGCGGGTTCGTGAACGCCGGCGCCGGCAACGAGGAGCGCGGCTTCGGCGCCCTCCAGCAGGGCGGCAGGATCGGCGAGCGGACCCGGTACCGCGCGTACGGCAAGCACCGGTCCATCGACGCCCTGGCTCTCGCCAGCGGCGGCAGCTCCGAGGACCCCCTCCGCATGACGCAGGGCGGTTTCCGGGTGGACGGCGACCGCTCGGAGCGGGACTCGTTCACCCTTCAGGGGGACGTCTACCAGGGCCAGATCGGGGAGCTGGTGCGCGCCGACACCGACGTGGACGGCGGCAATCTGCTCGGGCGGTGGACGCGCCGGTTCTCCGAGACCTCCAGCTTCGATTTGCAGGTCTACTGGGACCGGACCCACCGCCTGGTGCCGACCCAGTTCGAGGAGCACCGCGACACCTGGGACGTGGAGCTCCAGCACCGGCTGCCGCTCGGCGGCGGTCGGCACGACCTCGTCTGGGGCCTGGGCTACCGGGTCAGCGCCGACGACGTGGAGAGCACTCCCGTGCTGCTCTGGGTGCCGGCCGAGCGCAGTCTGGACCTCTTCACCATCTTCACCCAGGACGAGATCAGCCTGGTCCCGGACCGGCTGCGCCTGACCCTCGGCGCACGGCTCGAATCCCACGAGATCGCCGGCACCGAGGTCCAGCCCACCGTGCGCATGGTCTGGACGCCCAACGGCAGCGACCGGCAGGTCCTCTGGGGGGCCGTCTCGCGGGCCGTCCGAGCGCCCACCCGCATCGACGAGGACATCCGCTTCCTGAGCGGCCCCGTGGTGGTGCTCCAGGGAAACTCGGACTTCGATTTTGAGGAAGTCGTCGCCTATGAGCTCGGCTACCGGATCCAGCCCCGCACCGCCCTGTCCCTGGACCTCGCGACGTTCTACAACGTCTACGACCACCTGCGCAGCCAGGAGCGGCCCACGAGCGGGCCGCCCATCCCCATCATGCTGGGCAACGGGCTGAACGCCGAGACCTGGGGGGCCGAGCTCCGCTTCAACGTGCAGGCGGCCCCCTGGTGGCGCCTCTATTCCTCCTACACGTACTTCCGGAAGGACCTGAGCCTGGACCCGGAGAGCACCGATCCCACGGGGGGCGTCTCGGAGGGTAACGACCCCGACAGCCGTTTCGCGATCCGCTCCTACGTGGACCTGCCGGGCCGTCTGGAGCTGGACGCCTGGATGCGCTACGTGGACCGGCTGCCGCAGCCGCGCATCCCCGCCTACACGGAGCTGGACCTCCGCCTGGGCTGGCGCGCGACCGACCGGCTGGAGCTGTCCCTCGTGGGCCAGAACCTCCTCCACGACCAGCACGCCGAGTTCTGGACGGTCGTCCCGAAGGAAGTCGAGCGCAGCTTCTACGGAAAGGCCACATGGCGTTTCTGAAGCGGATGCTCGCCGTCGTGATCCTGCTCGCCGCGTCCGGGACGGCGCGGGCGGAGGTGGCGTCCGAGTACGACGTCAAGGCCGCTTTCCTCTACAACTTCACCAAGTTCGTGGAGTGGCCCTCCTCGGCCTTCGCCGAGCGCAACGACTTTCAGTTG
>CAXTNS010000095.1:2089-5332 GCA_964245465.1 uncultured Thermoanaerobaculia bacterium | reverse complement strand
CTTCGGCAGAAGCCTGAAGGTCGTCGAGGACGAGAAGGTGGCCGGGCGCAGGATCACCCTGCTCCACACGCCGAAGCTGGCCGAGGCGGAAGGCTGCCACGTCCTCTTCATCAGCCGCTCAGAGAAGAGCCGGATGTCCCGGATCCTCCAGGAACTGGGGGAGGCCCCGGTGCTCACGGTGGCCGACACCGACGGTTTCCTGGACCGTGGAGGGATCATCAACTTCATCCTGGAGGGCTCCAAGGTCCGCTTCGAGAGCAATCAGGAGGCGGCGGAGCGGGCAGGGATCAAGATCAGCTCCAAGCTGTTGCGGCTGGCTACCCAGGTCAAGGGGAGCCCCGGTCCTTGAACCTGCTGCGCGACCTCCCCATCCGGCAGAAGCTCATGTTGATCGCCCTGGTGACGACCGGGGGCGCTCTGCTGCTGGCCGGAGCGGCCCTGATCTACTTCGACCGCGTCCGCTTCGAGAGCGAGATGAAGAGCGACCTCGTGACGCTTGCCGACATCATGGCAGGCAACAGCACGGCGGCGCTGACCTTTGGGGACCAGGCTGCCGCCACCGAAACGCTCCAGACCCTGCGATTCCAGAGGTCCGTCGTCGCCGCTGCGTTCTACGATTCCAAGGGGGAGCTTTTCGCTCGCTACGACCCCCAGGGCCGGGGAGGCATCCCGGCCCGGCCCGCGGCGGACGGCGCCGAGTTCGAGGACGGGGCCCTGAGGGTGTTTCGGCCGGTCGATCTCGAGGGACGCAGGATCGGCACGGTTTACCTGCGGAGCAACCTCGACGAGCTGGCGGACCGCTTCAAGACGCAGGCGGCGACCGTGGGTACCGTCTTCCTGGCCTCGGGCCTTGTGGCCCTGCTCCTCTCCTCGGGCCTCCAGCGGCTGATCTCGCGGCCCATCGTGGACCTCGCGGGCACGGCGCGCGCGGTCTCCGAGCGCCAGGACTACTCGATCCGGGCCCGGAAACAGGGTTCCGACGAGCTCGGCCGGCTCGTGGACGCCTTCAACGAGATGCTCGGCCAGATCCAGGAGCGCGACTCCGAGCTGCTGCGGGCGAAGGAGGATCTGGAAGAGCGGGTGAGGGACCGCACCCGCGAGATCGAGCGGCGCAACGAGGAGCTCCACCAGAGCAACAAGGAGCTGGACGACTTCGCCTACATCGCCTCCCACGACCTCAAGGAGCCCCTGCGGGGCATCCACAACTTCTCGAGTTTCCTGATCGAGGACTACGCCGACAAGCTCGACGACGAGGGCCGTTCCAAGCTCGAGACCCTGATGCGCCTGACCCGCCGCATGGAGACCCTCATCGACTCGCTCCTCCAGTTCTCGCGCCTGGGCCGGGTGGACCTCGCCATCGATCAGGTGGACCTGAACGAGACCGTGGCCGAGGTGCTCGAATCCCTGGCCATCACCCTCCAGGAATCCGGCACCCAGGTGAGGCTCCCCAGGAGGCTACCCACGGTGCGGGCCGACCGGGCCCGGGTAGGGGAGATCTTCTACAATCTCGTGGTCAACGCCGTGAAGTACAACGACAAGCCCGAGAAGTGGATCGAGATCGGGGCGATCAAGAACGGCAACCGCGAAGGCGAAAGCGGTCAGCCCCCGGTCTTCTACGTGCGGGACAACGGCATCGGGATTCAGGAAAAACACCACGACTCCGTGTTCCGCATATTCAAGCGTCTGCACGGCCGCGACAAGTTCGGCGGCGGCACCGGCGCGGGTCTGACGATCGCCAAGAAGATCGTCGAGCGCCACCATGGCAGAATCTGGCTCGAATCGTCCGCCGGCGAGGGGACGACGTTCTATTTCACTCTGGAAGAAGAAAAGGAAAGGGAAGGAGATGTTCGTGCCTGAAACCCAACCGATCCTCCTCGTGGAGGACAGTCCCGAAGACTTCGAAACCACCCAGCGCGCTTTCCGGCGGTCGGGGCTCAAGAACCCGATCTTCCGTTGCGCGGACGGCGACGAGGCGCTCGACTTCCTCCACCGGAGAGGCGGGTACGCCGATCCGGACAAGGCCCCCCGCCCGGGAGTCATCCTGCTCGACCTCAACCTGCCGGGGACGGACGGGCGCGAGGTGTTGTCGGACATCAAGGCCGACCCGGCCCTGCAGCAGATCCCCGTCATCGTCCTCACGACCTCCAGCGACGACCGCGACATCGACGCCTGCTACCGTGCCGGCGCCAGCAGCTACATCCAGAAGCCGGTCGACCTGGACGGCTTCATGAAAGCGATCGAGAGACTCAATGACTACTGGTTTGAGGTCGTGATCCTGCCCAAGGGGAATTGACGGGGTGGCAGACGCCGGCAAGGACCGCATTCGCGTCCTGATCGTGGACGACAGCCCCGAGGACCGGGAGTTCTATCAGCGCCTGCTCGTCCAGGACCGGGAACATGCCTACGAGTTCCTGGAAGCGGACCTGGGTGAAGAGGGGCTGCGGAACGCTCTCGAAGGGGAGCCCGATTGTCTGCTCCTCGATTACCGGCTTCCCGACCTGGACGGGCTCGAGTTCCTCTCCCGGCTCCTGGCCGAGAAGCTGGTGCCCGGCATCGTGCTCACCGGCCAGGGCAACGAGGCCGTGGCCGTCGAGGCCATGAAAGGGGGAGCCCAGGACTACCTGCTCAAGGGCTCCGTCTCGCGCGACCGGCTGCAACTGGCCGTGCAGAACGCCATCGAAAAGGTGGCTCTGCGCCACAAGGTCGAAGAGCGCACGGCCGAGCTGGCCGAGGCCAACGAGGCCCTGCGCAGGATGTACGACGAGCTGGAGGTGCTGGTCGAGCGGCGCACGGCCGAGCTGTCGGTCGCCAATCAGGAGCTGAAGCGCGAGATCCGGGTCCGCGAGTGGGCGGAGCAGGAGCGGGCGCGCCTCCTGGTGCTCGAACAGGCGGCGCGCAAGCAGGCCGAAGAAGCCAACCGCATGAAGGACGAGTTCCTGGCCACCCTCTCCCACGAGCTGCGTACGCCGCTCAACGCCATCCTCGGCTGGGTGCAGGTGCTGCGCGCCGGCAAGCTCGACCCCGCGGCCTCCTCCCGGGCCCTGGAGACGGTCGAAAGGAACGCCAGGGCCCAGGCCCAGCTCATCGCCGACCTGCTGGACGTCTCCCGCATCATCACCGGCAAGCTGCGGCTCGATTCCAAGCCCGTCGAGCTCCACCGCATCATCGACGCCGCGCTCGACAGCATCCGCCCCGCGGCCGACGCCAAGGACATCCATCTCTCCGTCTCCCTTTCCGTGCTGT
>CAXTNS010000095.1:0-2079 GCA_964245465.1 uncultured Thermoanaerobaculia bacterium | reverse complement strand
GTCCAGCCCCGTCCTGGGCGACAGCGACCGTCTGCAGCAGGTGGTCTGGAACCTCCTTTCGAACGCCATCAAGTTCACGCCGCGGGGTGGAGGGGTCGAGGTCCACCTGCGCGAGAACGGGCCAAACGCCGTCCTCCAGGTGAGAGATACGGGGATCGGCGTCCGGCCCGACTTCCTGCCGTACGTCTTCGACCGCTTCCGCCAGGCGGAGAGCACGCTCACTCGCTCGCATGGCGGCCTGGGGCTTGGCCTCTCGATCGTGCGCCATCTGGCCGAGCTGCACGGCGGTACGGTGGACGTCGAGAGCGAGGGCGAAGGGCAAGGGGCCACGTTCCTGGTGAGGCTGCCGTTGCGGGCGGAGCTCGCCGAGGGGGCGTCGCTCGAAGGGGGGCAGACTTCCTCCTCGCGCGTCTGGAGCCTGCCGGACCTGCTCAAGGGGGTCCGCGTCTTCGTCGTGGAGGACGAGGAAGACACCCGCGACCTGCTGGTGACGGCGCTGGAGCAGTGCGGGGCGGACGTCGCCGCCTTCGGCACGGTGCCCGAGGCGCTCGCCGCCTTCGACCGCGCCGCGCCGGACGTCCTGGTCTCCGACATCGGCGTCCCGGTCGAGGACGGCTATTCGCTGATCCGCAAGGTGAGGTCCCGGGGGGCGGGCAGCGGCGGCAACGTCCCCGCTGCCGCCCTGACCGCCTACGCCCGCCCCGAGGACCGCCTCCGCGCCCTGGAAGCGGGATTCCAGACCCACCTCGCCAAGCCCATCGATCCCGCCGAGCTCGTCGCCACCGTGGCGCGCCTGGCCGGCCGGCGGGTGGGGGTGGGGTAGGCCATGTCCCTCCTCTTCCTGAACCGGGCCGACGTCGAAGCCCTCCTCCCCATGGCGGAGTGCATCGAGGTCGTCGAGGACGCCTTGCGTACCCTGACCCGTGGCGGCGCCGTCCAACCCTTGCGCTCCGCCCTCTGGATGCCCGACCGCCACGGCCTGCTGGGGGTGATGCCGGGGATCCTCGGGAGCCTGGGCGGCGACGATCCGGTCACCGGCGTCAAGGTAATCACGGTGATGCCCGGCAACCACGCTCACGGTGAGGAGTCCCATCAAGGCGTCGTCGTTCTGTTCGAGCAGGAGCGGGGGAGGCCGCTCGCCGTTCTGGACGCCACGGCCGTCACCGCCATCCGCACGGCCGCCGCGAGTGCCGTGGCCACGCGTGCGCTGGCGCGGGAAGACGCGGGGGACCTTGCGATCCTCGGATCAGGGACCCAGGCGCGAACCCACCTGGAGGCGATGCGAGCCGTCCGGACGCTGCGCCGGGTACGGGTGTGGAGCCGCAATCCCGAGAGCGCCCTCCGTTTCGCCCAGGACGAAGGGGTCGAAGCGGTCTCGTCAGCCCGCGAGGCCGTCCAGGGAGCGGACCTGATCTGCACCGTCACGGCCTCCACGGAGCCTGTCCTTTCCGGGGACTGGATCTT
The DNA here is from genome assembly GCA_964245465.1 of uncultured Thermoanaerobaculia bacterium. Taxonomy (GTDB): domain Bacteria; phylum Acidobacteriota; class Thermoanaerobaculia; order Multivoradales; family UBA5704; genus DATARR01. The sequence continues at coordinate 615 of CAXTNS010000095.1, read as the reverse complement.
CCCTGGCGCACACGTCAATGCCGTCGGCGCCTGCACGCCCAGGGCCCGCGAGTTGGACGCCGCTGCCGTGGCGCGTTCCCGCCTGTTCGTGGACCGCCGCGAGTCCGCTCTCGCCGAAGCCGGAGACTTCCTCCTGGCCCGCGAAGAGGGCGTGGTCACGGACGCCCACGTCCTCGGCGAATTGGGCGAGGTTCTCGAAGGCAGGGTCCCCGGCCGGCAATCCGCCGAGGAGATCACGCTGTTCAAATCGCTGGGGATCGCCGTCGAAGACCTGGCCGCGGGACGGCACGTGTACCGCAAAGCCACCAGCGGCTCCGCAATCGCTTAGCTATGACCTGGGCTCGTATCTGAACCGCATCCAGTACGCCCTCTGGCGTCCCGGTAGTGCGGAGACGGAGCTGTTCGCTCTCCTTCACGCCGCCATCACGGGCGGTGCGGCTCTCCCGATCGCTCCGGTACCACCCTCCAGACGCTCGTGTGGCGGGACCGTCCTGACGGGGTCTTATGACGAGACCGCCCGTCTCTGGGACGCTCGCAGCGGAAAGCCGCACAGTTTGACGGGTCTTGAGCCCGGAGGGCGGGGAGACTCGTAGCCCAGGGCGTGAGCCCTGGGAG
>CAXTNS010000094.1:0-14440 GCA_964245465.1 uncultured Thermoanaerobaculia bacterium | reverse complement strand
TCCCATGGGGGTAGCCCCCTGGGAGCGCCGGCATCCCTGCCGGCCCGGCTAACCTCATTCCACCGCCTATCCCTGCCTCAGCACTTTGTCCGCCAGCGCCGGGCGCTTCCCAGAGTACTACCCCACCTAATGCGTATAATAGACGTACCGTCCGCTAGTGGACGGTCCTCCAAAGGCAGACTGCCATCGGCGAAGGTCATCGGTAGCCTTCTACAGGAAATCGACTGCACAATATGAAGGACAGATTCGTGCATAGGGAGTCTAGCTTGAGGACAATTTTGCTAATCCCCATGGAGCGCTTCGATAATCAGGAATACATCAATGATCGACTGAATGCCGCGCCCAAAGGCTTGCGGGGAGCACTTAGTACTACTCTGCGTTACCTGTACGAAACTGACGGTCCAGTCAACCTCCCTCGGGCGCGCCTGAAAGCTGCTGAGCCACTCTTGGACTCGGCTGAAGCAGTGGTCGCTCGTTGGCTTTTCAACAGAACCAGTGGAGGACTCCGAGCACGCTATGGTGCCAACGCTCTCCGGCAGGCCCGCATTCAGCGCTATCGTTGTGAACACTGCGGGCACGCAGACGTTCGGGTATTAAATCTTGATCATGTGGAAGGACGAAAGAACCGCAATTCATTTGCTTGCCTCTGCAGCAACTGTCACGCCCTCAAATCACGCGAGAAAGATTGGACCGGTTTAACGGGAGCAAGTGAATACATGGGGGAGGAGGCGAATGCCGCCGATGAAGCGGACAACTGAGGAGGCACCAGGCGATCAGGCTGGCTTGGAGTTCGCTGCTCCATCCGGCCCAACGGGCCGGGAGATTCTAGCCCAGGGCTGAGGCCGGAGGCCGATGCCCTGGGTAGGGAAACTATCACATCCCTGCGGCCTGAAGGGCCGCGAGAGCTTTCAATCCCACACGTAACGTTCGTTGAACTCGACCTCATAGGCCTTGAGGAATGCGCGGAATTCCTCTTGAAACGTCTTGACTCGGTGGTGCTCGCGTTGGTTGAGGATGTAGGCCCGAACCCCTGCCACTTGCGATTGGCCCACTGAAAAAGCCCCGAATCCCGCCTGCCAGAAGAAGCTCGCGAACTGCGGACCGTGGCCGCGAAGCCAATCGTTCGAGCTTTTCTTGAGATTGCCGACAACATCGCTCAGCGTTTCGGTTCGCGCGAGGAGAAAAAGAGCGTGCAAGTGATCGGGCTCGGTATTGATTTCGACGGGGATACAGCCGAGACCTTTGAGCGTGCCGCCCATGTAGGAATGGAGGTCGGGGCGGATCTCGTCGGGCAGGGTTCGCTCGCGGTCCTTCGTTGAGAAGATGAGATGGACGTAGATTTTGGAAAGGGATTGAGCCATGGCGGCGGTGACTCAAGCACTTGTGTGCCGGTGTGTCAAGTTGCATCTCGCGGCCCTTCAGGCCGCATGATTGGGTGGGCTCGTCAATCCAGGGCATCGGCCAACCGGCCGAAGCCCTGGGCTGGAGTCTCGCGACCCTTCGGGCCGCAAAGATCTCACCTTGCTGTATCCTTTGGCCATGACGAACGCTAGAAAAGCCATTGATCAGGGTAGGAGTCTATCCCGAGAGGCGGGAACCGGAAAAATAGAGCCGACCCGAGGTCTCGCCGACGAACTTGACGAGATTGCCCTCCGTTGTGCCCGACTGCTCGTTCAAGATCCAAGGACATCTGAAGAAATCCTTGGATATGACGAGAACGGGTTGCCGCGTTAAGGTCATCGACACACCGCTCCCAAGCGATACTCCTCGATGAGCCTTGGCGCAACGCCTTCTGGAACTGCTGCCGGCATCCCTGCCGGCCTGAATCGCCGGACCGCCGACCAGGACGGGAGGTCCGTGGACCGGAACGAGCCGGGTTTTGGGTTCGTCAGGCCTCTCCTTCCGGTCGTCCGGCGATCCGTTCCGGTCCGCGGACCTCCCGTTCAGCGAGTTCCTAGCCGGGAATCGGGTTCATGTTGAGCAGAGCCAGGATGTTCCCGTCCGGATCCTTGAGCCACGCGAGCCTCAGGTCTCCCGAGACGTGCACGTCGCCTTCCAGAGTGGTGTCCGGCAGGCCTTCGTAATGCTCGAAGGTGACTCCCTTTCCCTTGAGGTCTTTTACGATGCGGTCGATGTCGTCGCCGACGAGGAAGTTGACCGCCGTGGCCTGGTTGGTTCCGGCGTATTGGGACTCGTAGATGAAGATCTTGGTGCTTCCGCTCTTGAGGGTCAGCGTCGACGGCTCTCCGTCTTCGTTGGCGGGTTCGAGGCCGAGCTTGCCTTCGTAGAACTTTCTGGCCGCCTCGATGTCCTTGACGGCGAGCGTGGCGATGGCGTCTTTGTCTCTCAGCATAAGGGCTCCTTTTCGCTCAGAGGGGCAACGTTGGGCTCCGTCACGCCGGCCTCTCCTGGGGCACCATGATCATCCAGTGCACACCGAAGCGGTCCGCGACCATGCCGAAGCTCGGGGAGAAGAAGGTCTGGGAGAGGGGCATTTGCACGTTCCCGCCGTCGGCCAGGGCACCGAAGAACCGGTTGGCCGTGGCAGTATCCGGCACCGTGAGGGACAGCGAGACGCCCTGGAACTTCGGCTGCCCCTCGGCCATGCCGTCCGAGGCCAGCACGACGGCATCGCCGATGCGGAAGGCCGAGTGCATCACCTTCTCCTCCAGACCGGGCTGGCACGTGCCCTCAGGACCTTCCTTGTAGCGCATGAGCATCATCACCTCGGCGCCGAGCGCGCTCTTGTAGAACTCGAGCGCCTCGTCGCAACGGCCTTCGAAGAACAGGTAGGGCTGGATTTCCATGGACAGATCCTCCTGAAAGGGTCAGGGTTGGTGGTTTCCAGGCGGCGTGCCTGCCCCGCCTTCTATCTCTAGGACGAACCAGGAGGCGCCGATCCGACAGCCGGCTCGATATCCACGCGAATTCCCCGCCACTTCCCCTGGCGGAACCTCAGGACGCTCAGGGTGCAGCGCGTAGCGTGCCCGAGCACGATGGCCAGCCAGATGTCGGCGGGCTGGAGGCCGCGGGTGGCGTCGAAGAAGGCGCAGAGACCGATGGGGATACAGATCTGCGAGATGATCGAGATGTAGAGGGGCGAGCGCGTGTCGCCCGTGCCCTGGAGCGCGCCGGTGTAGGTGAGCGCCACGGTGACGAACAACCCGGAGATGCTCAGGAAGCCCAGCAGTTGGGTGCCGATGGCTACCACGGTCGGCTCGTTCATGCCGAACAGGGCCAGCAGGCGGTCCGGGATGGTGAGGAAGAGGGTGCCGACGAGGGCCGCCACGCCGAGGCCGATGCCCGCGGCTACGTGGACGCCGTGGACCGCGCGCTCGGGACGGCCGGCGCCCAGGTTCTGCCCGGCGATCGCGGCGGCGGCGCCCATCAATCCCATCGAGGTCCAGGAGATGAGGGAGAACAGCTCGGTGTAGCCCACGGCGTAGGCGGCCTGCGCCTGCGCGCTCTGCGCGAGCGAGCCGATGAAGCGCAGGAGCAGCACGCCGGCCACGTTCATGGCGATCCCCTGGAGGCCCGCCGGCAGGCCGAAGCGGAACAGGGAGCGGATGACGGACCAGTCCGGCCGCCAGTCCATGGCCCGGGTCCACGCCACCACCAGGCGGCCCGAGCAGAGAAGGTAGACGCAGATAACGCTCACCATGGCACCCGCGAGTGAGACGCCGATGGCCGCCCCCTTGGTGCCGAGGGCGGGGATCGGCCCGAGCCCGCGGATGAAGACCACGTTGAACGCGATGTTCAGGACGGTGAGCAGGATCCCGAGGCGCAGCGGGGTCCGCGCGTCTCCGGCCGAGCGCAGGGCGGCGCCGAACATGAAGAACAGCAGCATCCCGAAGTTGAAGACCAGCATGATGCGCAGGTACGGCAGCGCTTCCGCCTGAACCGCGGGCGCGGCGTTCACGAGATCGAGGAGCCAGGGCGAGAGCACCCAGCCGAGAGGGGCGAGGATGCCGATGCAGAGCACCGCCGAGGCGAGGAACGCCTGGTAGACGGTCCGGTTGACCTTGTCCGGCTCGTCGGCGCCCGCGAACCGGGCCACGAGAACGCTCATGCCGGTGAACAGCGAGTTGATGAAGACGATGACGACGATGAAGATCTGGAGGGAGACGCCGATGGCGGCGTTGCCCGTGTAGCCCACGAAGTGCCCCACCAGCGCGTGGTCGAGGACGCCCTGGAGACCGCTGATGACGTTCTGGAGCATCGTCGGCCAGGCAAGCCTCCAGACGGCGGGGGCGATCGCGCCGTCGACGATCGCCCGGTCGAAGGATTTGCCGTTGTGAGGAGGAGCGGCCATGACGGTTGCCGATCATAGACGAAGCCCGGCCGAAGCCGGGCGGTCGTCCTGAGGACGAACGAGGGGGCGGCGATCCGACAGCGGGCGATTATTTTGGGATCGAGGCCGGCTTCACGGCCGGCAGGATGTACGTGGGCAGGTAGATCCGCTGGAGGTTGTGCGAGCCCGGGCTGCTGTAGTTGCCGGCATAGGAGGCGACCACGAGGTCCAGCTCCGGGACCACCACCACGACCTGGCCGCCGGCGCCCCCGGCGAAGAAACCGTGCACGGTGCGGTCCTTGTACGGGAAGTCCATGCCCCACCAGAGGTATCCGTACTGGAGGCCGCGCAGGGGGTACAGGGGCGCGGACGCGCGGGCCACGAACTCGCGGCTGAGAATCCGGCGGCCCTCCCACGTCCCCCCGTTGAGCATGAGCTGCCCGAGCTTCATGAAATCGCGCGGCAGGAACTGCGCGCCGCCGCCGCCATAGGGGTTGCCCGCGAAATCCTGAAGCCACCCATAGCGCTGGATCTTCATGGGCTCTCCGAGCAGACGGTCGAAAAGGTCCAGCGCAGACTCACCGGTCGCGCGGCTCACGACCCCGAGCGCGAGGTTCGGATTGATGCTGCAATAGACGGCCTTCTCCCCGGGCGCGGACTCCATGGGGACTTTCAGGGTGTAGCGGTAGTAGTCCGGCTCGTCGGTCTGATCGAGCATGGTGTCTTCGTTGCCGGGCGCGTCCGGATTGGTGTCGTCGCAGAAGTACCCGGACGACATGGTCAACAGGTGCTCCAGGGTCATGGCCCGCTTGCGCGGCTCCAGGTCCGGCGGGAAGGCGCCGCCGTTCATGACCGCGTAGACGGGCGCCGACAGATCGAATTTCGCTCCGGCCTGGAGGGCGGCGCCGATGAGGGTCGCGGTGAGGCTTTTGGCCGCCGAGCGCGTCTCGTGCAGCTTGTCGCGGTGCTCGCCGTGGAAATACTCCTCCAGCACCAGCTTGCCGTGCCGCGCGATCAGAACGGCGTGGGTCTCCGGCGTATCCACCGACTCCATGGGCGTGTCGAGGATCATCTGGATGAATTTCTCGATACCCTCGCGATCGAGGCCCGCCTCTTCGAGCGTGCCCGTGGGCCAGCCATCCTCCCGGGCCGACGGCGGACGGTAGACGTAGCGGCCCGGGTTCTTGCCTCGCGGATAGAAATCGCTCTGCTCGTCGTCGCGGTGGAAGTCGTACGTCCCGCCGCGCAAGGGAAAGCTCAGGGTGAGCACCTCGTTGGCCGGATCATAGGTCCCGCTGGCCAGCTCGCAATCCTCTTTCTGTCCCGCGCGTTTGCCGATGAGCTTTACGACATTACCCTCACGGACCATGCGATCGACGCCGAGCCAGGCGCCGTAGTCGCGCTCGGGATTGCGCAGGAAGACGCCCATCGAGCCGTCCGGCCGTTTGCGCGCCAGGAGATAGAAAGTAAAGACGTCCTCGAAGGGCACGACCTGCCCGCTCCACCGGTTCGGACCCTCCGGCTTCAGTTGCACGGGCGACACGTACTTGAAGATCTGATGGACGGAGTCCGGTGGATACCAGTGGCCTCGAATCGTGTCTCCGGTTCGCCGGCCCCGGAACGCTCCCTGGCCGTTCGGCAGCTCGAAGGACAACTCACCCTTGTCGTCCCTGTGGATGGGAAGAATCCGCCCCATCATTTCGGCGGTGTAGGTTTCCCCGGTCGTTTGAATCACCAAGGGACCGCGCGCGAAAGGCCCGAACCAACGCTTCGCTTTCCAGAGGCCCTCCAGATCGTCAGCGGCCGCGGCGGGGAGCGCTGTGGCGATCAGCAGGAGGACAATCCATAGAGATCGGAATTTGGACATCGATTTCTCCTACTCCGTGCGCAGGGCCGACAGCGGATCCACGCTCGCGGCCCGCAGGGCGGGACGCAGGCAGCCCGCCATGGCGGTGGCGAGACAGAGGGCCATGGCAACGGCGAGGGTGAGCGGATCCTCGGGACGCACCCCGAAGAGCAGCGCGCCCATCCCTCGCGCGGCGGCATAGGCCACGGTGACGCCGATCGCGATGCCGATCAGAGCGAGCACCAGCCCTTCGCGCAGGACCAGTCCGATGATCCCCCGGTCCTGAGCTCCAAGCGCCCGGCGCACGCCCAGCTCCTGCGACCGCTTCGAGACGGTAAATGTGAGCAATCCGTGGATGCCGAGCCCCGCGATCAGCAGGGCGAGCGCCGAGAGGGCGCCGAGCAGGCGGAGCTGCGTCAGACGCGGCGCCGTCTCATCGTCGACGATCTCGGACAGCATGCGCACCTGCGAGACCGGTTGCTCCGGGTCCGCCGACTTGACGATCCCGCGGATCGAGGGCAACAGCGTGCCCGCGTCCAGCGACGCTGCGGTCCGCACGACGAGATCCTTGGGGATGTACCCGACGAGCGATCCGTCCTCCACCTGCTGGTACGGCAGGTACACCTGCGGCTCGCTCTGCCGCTCCAGCCCGCGCACCCGGACATCGCCCACCACGCCTACCACCGTGCGTTCGGCGAGAGCCAGCTTGAAGTGCTTGCCGAGGGGGTTCTCATTCGGCCAATGACGCTTCGCGAAGGATTCGCTCACCACCGCCACGAAAGGCTGCTCGCGGGTGTCCGTCGGTGCCATGTCGCGCCCGCGCCGCAGGGGAACTCCAAGGGTCGCGAAGAACCGCGGCGTGACGTAGCGCAAGCTCACCGTGTTCGACGCGTTGCGGAGGACCTCCTCGCCCGTGAGAGAGACCGGCCAGATCCCGCCGCGCATGGACATCGGCAACCCCGTGGCGTACGCGGCGCTCCGCACTCCGGGGAGCGCGCGCACGTTCTCCAGCACCCGATCTTAAATTTTTTTTATTGTTTCGGTTTCATCCGAGATGTTCAGGTTATGAGTCGTCGGCAGCGTCAGCACGCCGTCCGCGGCGAATCCTGGATCGATCGCCTGGATTCGCCAGACCGCGCGGATCAAAAGGCCCGAGGTGATGAGCAGCACGACGGACGCGGCGACTTCCACGATGACGAGCGCGGCGCGCAGCCGCTGGGTGCGTCCGCCTCCGGTGCGCGTGCCGGCGCGCAGCGCGTCGAGCGCGTTGCTCCGCCCCGCCCGCAGCGCGGGAGCAAGCCCGAAAGCAAGACCGGTGAGGAGCACGAACCCCGCGGCGAGGGCGAGCACGCGCAGATCCAGCGAGGCATGCTCCTCGATCGGGAGCGTGCTGGGAACGAGGCGCGCGAGCAAGGGCAGGCCTGCCGCGGCTGCCGCGACTCCCACGAGGCCGCCCACGAACGCGATCCCCACGCTTTCGGTGACGAGCTGGCGCACCAGCCGCTCGCGTCCGGCGCCGAGGGCGGAGCGCACCGCCAACTCGCGGGCACGGTGGGCGCCGCGGGCAAGGAACAGGCTCGCGAGGTTGGCACAGGCGAGGAGGAGGATGCACAAGGTCGCGCCGCAGAGCGCCAGCACGAGCAGGCGCGAGCGCTCCGAGAGCTCGTCGCGCAGACCGAGGAGCACGGCGCCGATGTCCTTGTTCTCCTCGGGGTGCTGCTGCTCGAGGCGCTTGCTCACGACCGTCAGGTCCTGGCGGGCCTGCTCGATGGACACGCCGGGACGCAGGCGCGCGAGGACTTCGAGATAGTTGTCATTGCGGTCTTCAAAGTCCTCTTCGCGCAGGACGAGCGGCGTCCAGGCTTCCACGGAGCGCGATGGAAACTGAAAAGAGGGCGGCATCACGCCGATCACCGTATAAGGCGCGCCGTCGAGGCGGATGGCGGTACCGATCACGTCAGGATCGCCGCCGAACTGCGATTTCCAGAGCGCGTGGCTGAGCAGGACGAGTTGGTTCTTGCCGGCGTCCTCCGCCGTGAAGACGCGGCCGATCAGGGGCTCGACGCCCAGGAGCGGCAGCAGGTCCGGCGTCGCGCGCACGATCTCCAGCCGCCGCGGCTCGGCGGTTCCCACGAGGTTCTCGGCACGGCGCCAGTACGCGCCCATGCCGGAGAACGAGGACGCCATCGCTTTCCAATCCCTATAATTGGCCGGCGACGCCTCGCTCGTGCCTCCGTCCCCTCCTTGCCAGAGCTTCACGAGCCGGCCGGCGTCGGCGTAGGGCAGCGGCCGGAGGAAGACGAAATCTGCCAGCGAGAACACGGCCGTGTTGACGCCGACACCCAACGCCACCACGAGAATGGCGGTGAGAGCGAAGCCCGGCGTGCGCCGCAGCGATCGCGCGGCGTAGCCGAGGTCCTGCCGCAGGACGTCCCAGTGCGCCGCGATGGCGTTGGGGATTACGTCCGCGAGTGCCGCCAGGAGGATCCTCACCCAGGCCAGAGGACCGGAAAGGCCGCCCGTCCGCTCGGCGAAGACGAGGCACAGCTCTTCGCGGTACTCGGCCCGGAAGGACGAAGGATAGAGGTGCAGCAGCGTGCGATAGAGGCGCATTCACGTGGTCTCGGGTTTGAGCCCGCACGCGCGGGCCAGCCGCACGAGCTCGGACAGGCGCCGCATCTCGGCGCGGGCCACGGAGATGCCGAACGGCGTGAGACGGTAGTAGCGCCGCCGCGGATCGTCGTCCGCCGCGCGCCGCCGGGAGACCTCGGCGATGAGGCCCTGCTCCACCATGCGGGCGATCGAGCGGTAGAGCGTGCCGGCGCTCAGACGCAGCTCGCCCTGGGTGCGCGCTTCGACGTCCTGGATGATGGCGTAGCCGTGGCGTTCTTCGTCGATCAGCGCGAGGAGGATGTGGAAGGTGGTCGGCTGCAGGGGCAGCAGCTCTTCGATGAGCTCGCGATCGTTCTTCATGCCCCTACTATAGCCACTATGGATATAGTCGTCAAGGCTATAGTAGAAAAAAGCCCCGCCATGGGGATGGCGGGGCCTTCAGAAGAGATGAGGGGGGAGGGTTCGGGCTCAGCCCTTCTCACCCTTCGCCAGTTGCTCGGCCTGGGCGCGGATGCGCTCCTCCTGCTCGCGCAGCTCGGGGGTGAATTCCTCCCCGAAATCCTCCATCTCGAAGATCGGCCGGATCTCGATCTCCGATTCCCCGGGCATGGGATTGGGGCAGCGCTTGACCCACTCGACCGCCTCGTCCATGGACTTCACGTTCCACAGCCAGAAGCCGGCGATCAGCTCCTTGATTTCGGCGAAGGGTCCGTCGATGACCGTCCGGTCGGTGCCGGAGAACCTCACGCGCTTGCCCTTGGAGCTCGGGTGGAGCCCCTCGGCCACCTGCAGGATGCCGGCCTTCACCAGCTCTTCGTTGTAATTCCCCATCTCGGTCAGGAGCTGCTCGCTCGGCATGATGCCTGCTTCGGAATCCTCGGTGGCCTTGACGAATACCATGACTCGCATTGTCGTATCTCCTTTGGTCGATTTTGTCTGTTTCGTGCTCCGCCTATAAGACGTACGAGGCGGCGCGCGACCGACACCTTGATCCAACTTTTTTTTAGTCGTCGATCGCTTGGTAGGCGGAGGTCCAGAAATCCTCAAAAATGTGCGGAGCTTGGGGAGAGTCCATGAGGAGCTGGGTCATGAGGATCCCGATCAGGTCCTCCCGAGGATCCGTGTATCCGGCCGTACCCAGGCCGCCGGTCCAGCCGAAGCGCCCGGGCACCGCGGACAGATCGTTGCGCCGGGTGTACACGGCCATGCCGAACCCCCAGCCGCTGTTGCCGCCGAAGAAGAGGTCCGCTCCCACCATCTGCTCCGGCGTGAGTTGGTCGGTGGTCATGACCTCGACGGACGGTCTCGACAGGATGCGCTCGCTCCCATGTCTTCCCTTGTTGAGCATCATCCGGCAGAAGGCGAGGTAGTCGTCGGCGGTGGAGACAAGCCCTCCGCTGCCCGAGGCGAACGCGGGCGGCCGGCTCCACTGGCTGTCCCGGGGATCGTCGTAGACCTGGTCTCCCTGGTAGCAGCCGGGGAGGCGGTCGAGCTTGCCCTCGGGCACGCTGAAGCCCGTGTCCTTCATGCCGAGCGGATTGAAGAGACGTTCCTTCAGAAAGGTTTCGAACGGCTGGCCGGCGGCCCGCTCGATCAGCACGCCCAGGATGTCGATCCCCAGGTCATACATCCACCTCTCGCCGGGCTGGTACATCAGGGGCAGCGTGCCGACGCGGCGGATCCACTCGTCCGTCGAGGGCAGATCCCGAGGCTTCGGAGGACCCAGGAGAAGTTGCTGCTCGGTAAGGGCTTTCCGAATGGGCCACTCGCCAGCCGCCGGATCCATGATGTGGCCCAGGCCCAGGCGGAGGGTCAGCAGATCGCGCAGGCTGATCGGCCGCTTGGCGGGCACGGTGTCGTCCAGCGGCCCGTCGGGCCGCTTCAGCACCTTGCGATCCGCCAACTCGGGCAGGAACGGATCCACGGGATCGTCCAGCCGCAGCCTGCACTCCTCCACCAGGATCATGGCCGCCGCGGCCGTGACGGGCTTGCTCATGGAGGCGATGCGGAAGAGGGTGTCGCGCAGCATGGGATCGCTGCCGCCCCTCGTTTTCATTCCGATCGCGTCGACGTGGACCTCGTCTCCCCGGCTGACCAGAGTCACGAGGCCGGGCAACTCACCGCGTTCGACGAAGCCGGCCATGACGCTGTGCATGCGGTCCAGCCGTGTCTTGGAAAATCTCATCCATCAGCCTCCCGCCATGGCCCCGACGATCAGAAAGGGCTCCGCACCCTGCACGACCACGTCGGGCAACAAAGTATCCGGTGATTCATGGGACAGGTCCTGCTCGCAGGCAAAGAACCTGAGGAACGGCCGGCGCCGCTGCGTGACGTGGTCGCGGATCGTCCCACGCAGCACCGGATAGCGTTCTTCGAGCACGTCGAGGACCGAGCGCAGCGTCACCGGGCTTTCGACCTCCAGCTCCACCTCTCCATCGACGTGCGCCAGGGTCCGCAGATGGACTGGGAGCTCGACCCGGATCGTCATGGCAAGGTCTGCACCTCGACGGACAGCACGGCCGGCAGGTCCCGCACGATGGGATTCCACGTGTCACCCGAGTCGGCGGACGCGTAGACCTGCCCGCCGGTGGTGCCGAAGTAGATGCCGCACTCGTCGAGCGAATCGACGGCCATGGCGTCGCGCAGCACGTTCACGTAACAGTCGCTCTGCGGCAGGCCTTTCGTCAGCGGTTCCCACTCGTTGCCGCCCGTCCGGCTGCGGTACACGCGCAGCTTGCCATCCGGCGGGTAATGCTCGGAGTCGCTCTTGATGGGGACGACGTAAATGGTTTCCGGCTCGTGCGCGTGAACGTCGATGGGAAATCCGAAATCGGACGGCAGGTTGCCACTCACCTCGCGCCACGAGTCGCCGGCGTCGTCGCTGCGCATGACGTCCCAGTGCTTCTGCATGAACAGCACGTCCGGCCGCGACGGGTGCAGGGCGATGCGATGGACGCAGTGGCCGACCTCCGCGTCGGGATCGGGGATTCCCTGAGACTTGAGGCCCCGGTTGATCGGTTTCCACGTCTCGCCGCCGTCGTCGGTCCGGAAGGCGCCCGCGGCCGAGATGGCCACGAACATGCGCCCGGGACGGCTCGGATCCAGCGCGATGGTGTGGAGGCACAAGCCGCCCGCGCCCGGCTGCCAGGAAGGCCCCGTGGTGTGGCGCCGCAGCCCGGAAAGCTCCCCCCACGTGCCGCCGCCGTCCGTGGAGCGGAACAGGGCGGCATCCTCCACCCCGGCGTAGACGGTGTCCGGATCGGTCCGCGACGGCTCGATGTGCCAGACGCGCGCGAACTCCCAGGGGTGCTGCGTGCCGTCGTACCACTGGTGGGTGCCGGGGACCCCGTCGTACACGAACTTGTTACCGGCCGTCTCCCAGGTCTTGCCGCCGTCGTCGGAGCGCTGGATCACCTGCCCGAACCAGCCGCTGGTCTGCGACGCGTACAGCCGGTCCGGGTCCACGGGCGAGCCCTTGAGGTGATAGATCTCCCAGCCTCCGAAGTGCGGGCCGCTGACCTCCCACGTTTCGCGCTTGCCGTCCGCCGTCAGGATGAACGCGCCCTTCTTCGTCCCCACCAGGACCCGGACACTGCTCATGCCTGGCTCCTCGAGACGGGATGGAGCCCGGCGTTACTGGAACGCGCGGGGATCGGCGCCAGCTTCCAGCGGCCATAGGCGACGACAGCCAGGAGGATCCCCACCACCAGTGGGATCAGAGCCATCGGGCCCATCTTCAGCGAGGTCACCGTCGCGCCGATCATGATGATCACCAGCCCTACGGCAGCCAACGGCGTCAGGCCGGGCTTGATGCGCAAGGCGCTAGGGAGGATCAGACCGAGGCCTCCCAGCAGCTCGGCCACGCCGATGAACTGCAGGAAAAGCTCCGAAAACACAACGGGACCTTTCGCCATCTCCTCGTACGGCATGACGAACTTCATGACGCCGGCATAGACGAAGAGGAGCGCCAGCAGCACCTGAAGAACCCATAGCACGTAATGGACCGGTTTCCTTCTCGTCTCGCTCATTTTCTTCTCCCCTGATCTATATGGTTGTCGTGAATTCAGGACGCGGCTTCCGCCACCGATTTCATCTGCGCCAAACCCTTTTCAAAGTCACCGCCGACCAGCTTGTCCATGTTCATGAAGAGGCCGAACGCCTTGGCCATGAAGTTGTTCTTGCCGGCCATGCTCCACGTCACGACCGTCTGATCGCCTTCCGGCTTGAACGTGAAGTCCGCGACGTTGGTGGCCGCGAAGGGCTTCAGGAACTCCAGCTTGATGCGGACGAGGTCGCTCGGATGGCTCTCCAGGATCGTCATGCGGCCCTCCCCCACCTTTTTGTTGCCGGTCCAGGAGTAGACGGCGCCGGGACCGGCGGGCGCACCTTCGTAGCTCTGCCTCATGGCCGGATCGAGCCTGGCCCAGGGAGACCAGGCCGCCCAGTTGTGGAAGTCGTTCACCTGGGCGAAGACCGCCGAGGACGGGGCGGCGATCCTGGCCGTCCGGGTGACCCGGAAATCGGCCGGCCGCGTGGCGACGACGATCACGAATACGACGACGACGGCTATGAGAACGATCAAAACTTTCATGGGATTCTCCTCCGCTTGAGCATTCACCCTGAGGACGAACGGGGAGGTGGCGATCCGACAACGAGGCCGGACTTTTTTACCGCCTCTTACGAAGGCTTCACGAGCCCGTCGAGCCGCAGCCGGATGTGCGCGGCTTCCGCTTCCGTATGAGCCAGCGCGAGGGCGCGGTCCAAGGCGGCGCGGGCCTCGTCCGTGCGACCGAGCTGGGCGAGCAGCGCACCCTTGGTGCCAAAGAAGTAGAAGTAGCTGGAAAGCCGCTCCTCCAAGAGCTCGATCATGGCCAGCGCCGCCTCCGGCCCCTGGATCTTGGAGACGGCGACCGCCCGGTTCAAGGTGACCACGGGCGACGGCTGCAACGTCTCCAGGACCGAGTAAAGCTGGTCGATCTCGGCCCAGTCCGTGTCTTCGGGCCGGGCCGCCCGCGCGTGCACCGCGGCGATGGCGGCCTGCACCAGGTACGGACCCAGGCGCCTGCGGCGCAACGCCCGGTCCACCAGGTCGAGCCCCTCGTCAATCATCCCTTGGTCCCAGAGGCGGCGATCCTGTTCCTCCAGCACCACGATGTTGCCGTTCGCGTCGAGCCGGGCCGGCGTGCGCGCGTGCTGCAAGAGAAGCAGCGCGGCGAGCCCCATAACCTCTCCCTCGTCCGGAAAAAGACGCAGGAGCACCCGAGCCAGCCGGATCGCTTCTTCGCAGAGGGGCACGCGGACGTGGACCTCGCCGCCGCTCGCCGAATACCCCTCGTTGAACAGCAGGTAGATCATGGCGGCCACGGTCGCGAGCCGGTTTTCCCGCTCCGCCGGACCCGGCGTTTCGAAGGGGACGTCGGCCGCCGTGATGCGGCGCTTCGCCCGGGTGATCCGCTGCTCCATGGCGGCTTCGCTGACCAGGAAGGCGCGCGCGATCTCCTTGACGGAAAGGCCGGACACGATGCGTAGGGCGACCGCGATCTGCTGGTTGGCCGGCAGGTCGGGATGGCAGCAGATGAACAGCAGCCGCAAAATGTCGTCACGGTATGCGAGCCGTCGAGCCGCTCGGCGAGTTCCTCCTCGGCGTCGTCGAGGTCGGAGATCGCCTCGTCGTCGGGCAGGGCTTCCTG
>CAXTNS010000093.1:542-14469 GCA_964245465.1 uncultured Thermoanaerobaculia bacterium | reverse complement strand
CGTACAAGCCCCACACTTCCGATCCTAGCATCATCTAGTGGATTGGTACCCTGTTCCGGGCTGAAATGTCGCCAAATGGAACGGATCCTGTCCCAAGCCTCCTCCTGCGAAGCACCTGGAAAGGTAGGTGGGGATGGCCCCTTCCTCAAGCTCATCAAGGAGAACCGCTTCATGAAGAAGACTTTCTTGCTCTGTTTCTCTCTGCTGCTCCTCGGTTTCGCCACGACCGTCCCCACGACCGCCGCGAGCTGCTGCCGCCCCGAGTGCTCGGTCAACAGCAACTGTAACACCAAGTGCGGCGTGGGCCTCGGCACGTGCGTGCGGGCCAACTCCTGCTGCAACGTGTGCGTCTGCTCGGCGGCTTCCTAGTCCTGCGTCCCGAAGCTCACCATCCTCCGCCCGAGCATTCATGCCGAGCGGGGGGAAGTCACCCCGTCGAGATAGGATCGGGGCATGGACCGGATCGACGTTGCCATCGTGGGAGCGGGGGCCGCGGGTCTGACGGCCGCCGGGGAGCTCCGCCGGAAGGGATTCGAGGTGGCCGTCTTCGAGGCGCGCGACCGGATCGGCGGGCGCATCCTCACCCACCGCGATCCGAGGGTGCCGCTCCCCATCGAGCTGGGCGCGGAGTTCATCCACGGCGAGGCTCCGGAGACCCTGCGCCGGCTCGCCGAGGCGGGTCTCCTCGCCTGCGACGTCACGGGAGAGCATTGGCGTGCCGAGGGGGGAAAGCTCCGCCGGGCCGAGGACTTCTGGGAGAAGATCGACCACGTACTCGGCCGCATCAGGGGAGACGGCCCCGATCTCTCCTTCTCCGACTTCCTCGCCAGGAAGGCCAAAGGGCCGTCTCTGGCCCGCGACCGCGCCGCCGCCCGCGAGTTCGTCCAGGGCTTCCACGCCGCCGACGTGGACGAAATCAGCGCCCTCTCCATCGCTCCCGAAGAAGGCGAGAATCCCAGCGAATCGGCGGCCCGGATGGCCCGCGTGGTCCAAGGCTACGACCGCCTTCCCCAAGAGCTGGCGCGGGACCTCGGAGGTGCCATCCGCCTCAGCACGCCCGTCACCGAGATCGCCTGGGAACGGGGCGGGGCCGAGTTCACCCTCCAGCCCAAAGCCGGAGGGGTTTGCCGAGTCCAGGCCCGCGCCGCCGTGATCACCCTCCCCGTGGGCGTGCTCCAGGCGCGGCCGGAAGAGCCCGGCGGGCTCCGGCTGCACCCCGATCCGCCCCGCATTCGCAAGGCTCTGGACGGGATCGCCATGGGCTCCGTTCTGCGTTTCGCCTTCTGGTTCCGCGAGCTTCCCTGGGACCAGGAGCGGCTGAGCTTCCTCCACCTGGGAGGCGGTCCCTTCAACGTCTGGTGGTCGGCCTACCCTCTGCGCTCGCCGCTCGCCATAGCCTGGAGCGGCGGCCCCCCGGCCAAGGCCTTGGCCGGGCGTACACGCGAGGAAATCGAATCCATCGCCCTGACTGCCCTGGCCGAGCAGCTCGGTGTTTCCACCCGTCGCGTGAAGTCCCGCGTCCTGGGCGCTTGGAGCCACGACTGGGACGCCGATCCCCACGCCCGCGGCGCCTACAGCTACGCCCGCGCCGGAGGCGCCGAGGCCGCGAAGACCCTCGCACGCCCCATCGAAGGCACCCTCTTCTTCGCCGGCGAAGCCACCGACGCCGAGGGACGGACGGGGACGGTGGAAGGGGCGATCGCTACGGGTTTACGAGCGGCCAAACAGATAGAGGCCGCGATGAAAAAAGGCTGACGCTACTCGGGAACCAGAAACTCCTCCCGACGTCAGCATGAGGTCTTCCGAGGGCCTGGGGCGCGGACGGCTCTTCTCTTGGCTTGATCGTACAACGGGCTCCCCTCCAGGGCCTCGGCTGGTTACCGGCTGGAAGGCACCGACCCGGGTTCGACGCCACTCTGAGTGGGGCTGTCCGGGCCAGAGCAGACACCGCCGGCGATCAGGGACTCATCCAGGCCCTCGCCGAGGGACTGGATGGAGCCTGCGAAGGGAGCTGGAGCGGCTGCTCGCGCAGCACGTCGATCAGCCGCTCCTCGTAACCGGCCGCTGCCGGTAGGGCATCGGCATCTATCCCACCGATGAGCATCTCGGCCCCGAGGCGCAGGAAACGCTCGATACATTCCAACGACAGGCCCTGTCCCATCAGGTAGCCGATGGTCCACAGGTCAAAACAGTACAGGGGCACCGGTATGGAGCCGGTGATCCGGCGATAGCCGGAGACCACCAGATCCGATGCCCGGCACCAATCCATGGTGTTATGCTTCCATGAATAGCTCGCTCCCGTGAGCCCGAATTCCTCGGCCCGTGCGGCGATGGGAACCTTCTTGTCGTGAAAGTAGCTTTCCAGACAATAGAAGGTCGGCTTGGCTTCGTCGATGAAGCTGATCGTGTTGTTCGCAGACTCTTCGGTCTCGCCGGGAAAACCGATGATGAAAGAGGCGTAGGAGAAGATGCCGTGCTCTTTGAGCTTGGTCAGACCATACTTATATTTTTCGGTGGTGGCGGTCTTGTGCATCTCCTTGAGCACGTTGTTGTCGCCCGACTCGATGCCCAGGAAGACCCCGGTGCAGCCGGAGCGGGCGGCCAGGTCAAACACCTCGTCGTCGGCGTTGGCGCACCGGAAGTAGGAAAACCACTTAAAGTCGAATCTCCTCTGAATCATCATCCGGCAGAGATCCTTGAAGCGGTTCTTTGGGATGTTGAAAGTGTCGTCAATGAACAGCAGGTGGGTGACGCCGATCTCCTTGAGATACTGCAGCTCTCGCTCGATGACGTCCAAGCTCATCAGATTGAGATCGCCGGCAAGGATCGGGTACCTGCAGAAAGCGCATTTGTAAGCGCAACTGCGAGCGGTCCTGAGTTGCACCGCCGGCTGCAGCAGCTCCGTGGGGAAGCAACTCCAGTCGATCGACCCCTCATCCATGTCATTGTTCTCGATCTCTCTCGGCGTGCGATGGAACGAGCGGTGGTCTTTCGTATAGATCAGATTCGGTACGGCGCCGAGATCCGGCGCCGGCTCCCTCAGCGCCGCACAGATGCGGCTCAGCGTCAGCTCGCCCTGCGAGTCGAAGACGTAGATGTCCGCCCCCATCTGCGAGAACAGGTGATTCTGGATCGCTTCCGGGTAATCGCTGCAGATGTGATAGATGTGTGGGCCGCCCACGATGATCTTGGTTGTGGGGCTGTGCTCGCGGACGAACTTGACAAGGTACGCGATGGGCGAGCTTTCAAAATAAAAAGTGGTCGTGAGTGCGACGGCCTTGGGCGAGCATGCCAGGAGCTGCCGGAAAGCTTCACGATCGTGATTGAAAAAATTCACCAAGGCGACATTGAAGGAACGCTTATGGAGGAAGCTGGTGAGATAACATGCCCCCAGGTTCGGGAGCCTGCCGACGTGATGATCGAAGGCCTTGCCTGTCGCTTCCTGCAGGCCGAAGTTGAGCAGTTCGGGATACCTCACCCGCTTGCCACGAAAAGGCACCGTGTTGGCGAGGAGATGCTTATAGCCGCCCGAATGGTCGCGCATCTGCCGGGCCGGCTCCAACAGGTCGTCCACGGGTTGTTCGTAGTAGCCGACGACCACGCAATCTAATTGGTTTCCCATGACTCGTCTCCATGAAAAGCTCTCGCCGAGGTTCCGGATGGGGTAATCGGCGATCTGCTTTGTAATAACTATAGCATAGGCTGCCCGGCCGGGCTAGCGGCGGCCTCCCTCCAGATTCTCGTCATCGCCGTGGCCTGCCTTCATCACAGTTCCATCAGAGCTAAAATGCGTTCTTTTGCTCCAGTTGCTCGAAGAGGTTCTGCACACTCTGGTCCGAGAAGTCGCCGCCCATCCGCTCGATGAACTCGAACATCATTCCCGAATCCCTGTCGCGCTTGGAAAAGATTTGTCTCAGACCTGGGCTGTCGATGATTGTCGTGTCGAATTCCATGCCCGTCTCCTTGAGCTCCGCGGTCATCCCGGGCAGGTTTTCGACACCGATGGCTAAATGCTGGACTCCCGGGCCAAAGTTCTCCACGAAACGTGAGACCTGCGATTCGGGAGAGGTTCCCTCGAGGAGCACCACCGTGATCGGACCCACCTTGAGAACCGCTGAGATCATGGCTGTCGTCTTGCCCTCGGTACGCCGCCGCTCCTTGAGCTCGAAACCCAGCACTTCGGTATAGAATTTGATAGATGCTTCGAGATCCCTGACGGCGATCGCGACATGGTCTATCGAATTTGCATATCTGGCAAGCACGGCCACCGTCTTGTTCTCACTGCTCATGGAAGACCCCTTTCATGTTTCCTTCCACCGCTGGTTAGAATGCGCCCCAAACAACAACCCCTCTAACTGGTCCTGCCTCGGGAGAACAGCTCGAGAAGACGCAGGAGGGACTCCCCCTTGGCGGCTCCCTCGATTCGGAGCCGGCCATCGCGAAGCGCGGCGAGCGGCACCAAGCGGCCGCCGACGATCTCGGTCAGGTCTGACGACGATATGTTGATGGTGCAGGCCGCCGGCAGCGTACCGGCGAAGACCCTAGCCTTGCCATCGCGAATGTCGACGCCCCATTGACCGCCTCCTTCTCCCTTGATTACGAACTGATAGGAAGATCCTATCCAACCCGCGAGTTGGGGTTCAGCCTTGAAGAGGGCGGAGAGGTGGTTCTCGAAGAGCCACGCAACACCCGGAGGAGCACCGAGCTCTCGCTTCTCCTCCCGCTGTTCTCCGACCCTTGGCCCGGTGTGCCGCTGCGGCGTTGGCGGGTAGTCGAGATCTTCAAGTAGTTGCCGCATAGCGGCGAGAGTCTTCTCAGGCACGCCGCCAAGCGAAAGGTCCCTGCCTGAGCCGAGGCTATCCTGGTGGATTTTATTCCTGGAACGGACCTTGAAATCTTCGACTCCGGGATCATGCTCGGAGGAAAAGATGGAATCGATCAGACGTTCATCCCAGTCAAGCTCCAGAAAGGAGAACAGGCCCGTAAAAGAAGGTACAGGGTCGGAGACGAGGGCCTCATAGTAGATACGATGGCATCGTTCCGGATGAGCGGCTTCGAACCGCAGCAGCCGTCCATTCCATTCGGTCCAGTAGCGGATCAGCGCGGTCATGAGCTGGCCACGGCTCGCGTACAGGAAGGGTAGCAGGGCCGGGATCTTGTCGCTGATCTCCAGAGCGGATTTCACCACGTCGAGGCAATGGCGATAGAGGCACAGGTATTTCGCCTGTGGGAACAGGACATGGATCAGATCCAAGTACTCCATGTTGTCAGGAGTCTTCTCGCACCACAGCCGCTTGCCCCTACGGGCGGCGTGGAGAGACATTTGGTCGGTGATGATCTGCCGTGTCTGCGTCAGGATCCCGGAAAACTGAGGAGAAACAGCTTCCTCTTTCTCGAATATTTTGGCATTCAAGCCTGAGAGGAGCGTAACGAGGCTGAAGGCGGCATTGCCGAGAAAGAGCTCCGGCGGGCAGTAGATCGCCGGGTGAGTGTCGAGGGCGAAGCGCAGCAGAGTCGATCCCGACCGGTGACAGGAGAGGATGAAGAGCGGATCGGCAGCTCCGCAAGAGGATCGCGATCCGGTCCCCGCGTTTACTTCGGTTGGTACGTGAGCCATGGAAGCACCTCAAGCCGAAGGCTGCAAAAGATTTCCACTGTTCTGCAGCCCGGCCAGGATCCCCTCGACGATCCTGGGCCCGATCCCGCTATTCTCTATTCTTTCAAAATCTTTCCTCATGGACTCGACTTTTCTCTTGAAGGAAGGATCCCCATGAATCCGATCCACCAGATCATGGATCCGCCGAACCGAGGCATCACGGATGTCAGCCCGAAGACCCAAGCCATGGTAAACAACTCTCGCCGCATTTTGCGGCTGGTCGAACTTCACTGGGAAGACAATCATCGGAACCCCAAGCAATATGCACTCCTTGACGGTACCCAGGCCGCCATGGGTGATCATCATGGAGGACTTTTTCAGGATCGCCATCTGCGGAGCCCAGTGCACCACGAGCGCGTTCTGGGGCACAGCTTGAAGATCAGCCAGGACCATGTGAGGGCCGGTCGCCAGCACCAGTTGCCAGCTCGGTTTCTCCTT
Organism: uncultured Thermoanaerobaculia bacterium; assembly: GCA_964245465.1. GTDB lineage: Bacteria > Acidobacteriota > Thermoanaerobaculia > Multivoradales > UBA5704 > DATARR01. The sequence continues at coordinate 8,375 of CAXTNS010000093.1, read as the reverse complement.
CATCATCTCGATGACGGCCCGAAAGAACGGCTCGCTTTCCTTGTAGTCCTGGCAGTGGCTGCCCAGGGAACAGTAGATCAGCGGCTTGGCCTCATCCAACCTGTCCCAGGGGAATTGACCAGGCTCCTGCCTCTCCACTTCAACGGACGACTCGATGTAATAACGCCCCTTCATTTGCGTCGCGTTTGGAAAGTCGAATTCCCTCGGGCACAAGACCAGGACTGGCAGCTCGGTAGCGGGATCATACTTAGTGTCGACCAGTCGGAGACGGACGTCCTGCAGCGCCGTCGATATCAAGGCACATTGAATGCCGGCCTTGCGAGCAACCAGGGCCAGGTCCCGTAGCGCAAGGTCAATAATCAACAAGTCAGGACGGGTCGCCGTGAGTATTGATCCAATCTCCTCGAGCGGATTTGAGAGGGCTCCCTCCCCCAGCCCCATCAACATATCTATCGCCGTCAGCTTCATCTTCGCGTACCTGGCCGAAGAGCCTTTGGGGCATGCGCGGGAAAAAATGGAGGTAAAACCCAGCCCCTGGGAGGATATGTACTCCTCATGGTCTACGATTCCCAGGTAGGATATCTGATGTCCCCGTTGCTTCAGGTCTCTTGCCAGCTTGACCGTTGGATTGACGTGTCCAATCTCTGGAAGTGGCATGAAGGCGATCTTTGCCATATCAGTCTCCGGAGCAGGTATCTCTTGGAGCACCCCGCCGGGTCACCGGCTCACGGCAGCCCCCAATTGTCCGTATCCACCAGCCAAGAATTCGGCGTTCGACAGATCCAGATCGATCTTGCCGTAGTCCAGCTTTATGATCCGGTCGGCTACTTGGAAGTAGTGGTCGTCATGACTGATGACGATTACCGTCTTGCCGCGCGCCTTGAGCTCCGGCAGGAGCTCAAGATAGAAAATCTTCTTGAAGGAAGGGTCCTGGTCCGCCGCCCACTCATCGAAGACGTAGATCTGCCGATCCTCAAGGTAGGCTGTCATCAGAGCCAGCCGCTTGCGTTGTCCCTGAGAAAGGTCGACCGTGGAGAATCGCCCGGCGTCGATCCGGACTTTCTTGTCGAGTTGAAGCTTGTGGAGATACTCGAGCACCTGGCCGTCGAGAGCCTCGGCCCGGATCCCGAACAACTGCCAGAAGACGAAGAAATCCGCAAACACTACCGAGAAGAGTTGGCGATACTGCTCGCGGTTCGCATCGCTGACCGGGTCCAGTCCGCTACGGATCTCCCCGGCCTCCGGCACGTAGAGGCCTGTGATGAGCTTGGCGAGAGTCGTCTTGCCGCTCCCGTTCCCGCCGACCAGGAAGACCAGCTCTCCGGGCCGGAAGGTGAGATCGATCGGTCCCAGCAGGAACCGGTCCTCCTCGTTCTCGCGGTGGTAGGTATGCGTGACCCCTGCCATCTCCAGCCGTTCCCACGCCGGTGCCTGGACCAGCCGGCCGCCTCCCTCCGCTTCGGCTTGCAGCGAAAAGCCCAGTTTCTCGATCTTCTCTGCAGCGATCGCGGCATGGGACATGCCGGGCAGCAGGTTGAGCAGGATCTCCAGAGACGTCATCATCTGAGTGAGGACGAGGATGTACCCGACCAGGGTGACCTTGTCGACGATCTGGTAGCGAGGCACCACGAAGACCAGTAGTCCCAATACGATGAAGAACAGGGTTTGCCCCCAGACGGAACCGGCGATGAAGACGATCTGGCCGGACCGGTCTTCCTTCTGCAAGGCAATCGTGCTCGCCTCAAAAGAGTTGATGAACTCGTCTCGGCGAGGACGGTGCATCTTGAGCTCCTTGGTCCCCTCGACGATCGACCGGATGTGGTTCATCACCTCGTCCATCCGTTCCCGCGACCGGCGGAAGAACTGGGAGGCGCGCCTCAGCGCGGCCTGGTAGGAGAAGACCCCCAGAATGATGAACCCCAGGGTCTGGAGCAGCAGAATTCCGGACAACCAGCCGAGATAGCTCAGACTGCAGGCCACGATCGCCAGATGCATGAACAGGAGAGGTATCGAGCTGAGAGAGCCGACGATCAACTCGATGTCATTGGTGAGGGTGGCGAGCAGACGCGCGGCTCCCAATTCCTCCAAGCGCCTCAGAGGAGCGCCCAGGATGCGGCGGGCCAGCTTCAGCCGCAAGGTCAGAAGGCTCTTCTGGGACAGATTGATGAGCAGGATCTGAGACAGAAAGCGAAAGACCGGCAGCGTCAGGCAAAGCCCGATAAACAGGCTTGCGCGCGACCGGGAGGAACCGTCGTCGGCCCCCACGATCGAGCTGACCAGAGCGATCATCCCGGTGGACGCGACGCCGCTCACGATGCCCGCGATCGTGACAAAAACGATGGTGGGCCGCGAGAAGCGGACCTCTCGTGAGAGCCGGAGGAGAAACGAGAGAAGGCGTACTATGGAAATCATGAAAAGCGCTCCTTCGCGAGCCCCTCAGGAGGCGAGCGGCACTCCGGCGATAGCTGCCTCGACCACGTCGGCGCCGGAGTTGGACCGGTCCGCCGTCAAGACGAGATCCCGCATGGCGGCCAGGCGCTCCTTCATGGAGCCATCCGCCGCCACCGTACGGATCAATCCCCGCAAAGTCTCGGAGTTGACCTGCAGGACGTTTCCCTCCACGCCAAGCCGGTGATGGACGATACGCTTCGCCATCTCGAACTGATCGCGAATCAACGGCATCACGATCATTGGCACCCCCATCAGGACGCACTCCTTGACAGTGCCGGCGCCGCCATGTGTCACCATGAGGTCCGCCCGCCGCAGCACCTCCAACTGTGGCACCCACCTGCTCAGATAGACAGTGGGGGATACCGGCTCAAACTCAGCGGGGTCGAATGCAGTGCCTACGGAGAGGATGAACTGCAGCCCTGGATCGGCCGCCGCGGCTCCCACGACCGCATGAAAGAAGCGACGTGCGGCCGAGGCCGTGATCTCGCCATGGCTGCCGAGCGAACAATACACGAGATAGCGACCGGCAGCGATCGTGTCCCAGGGAAACGGCTCCTCCTTGCGCGCGAGGTCGATACCCGTGCCGATGTAGTGGACGTGCGGTTCATCGGCCAGCACCGGCAACTCGATTGCTTTGGGCAGCAGAACGAGCTCAGGCATGCGCAGCAGCACCTGCGAGAGATCTTTGAACGAGCGGAAGCGGAATCCGGTCCTGGCGATCACCTGGAGCGTCACCTCCATCACGGCCGACTTGAGCGCCATTAGGCGATTCGCGATCAGGCCCTCGATCATCTCGGCCCGTGTCGTATCCGAAGGCCGGCAGAAGGTCGTCAGGAAAACGATTGGCAGGCGGTAAGCAAAATGGACGGCCAGCGCCTCGGAATAGTTGATGGAGAGCATGACGATCGCGTCCGGTTTGATCCGGCTCATGACCCCGTCGAGCGCCTCGCCTCCCACCAAACTGCCAAACAAGTCATCGGCTCCGCCCGCCTCCGAGGTAGGTTGTTGGCCGGCGGGCAGGAACTTTTCAAGGATGGGCACCAGCTCGAAGCCTTCCCGGCGGACCATCGGCTCCGCGCTGGCTAAGCCGAGGTAATAGATTTCATGCCCTCGATCGCGCAGGTCCTTGGCGAGCCTGAAGCTCGGGAAGTAGTGCCCTTCCATGTTGTCCAAGAGAAAAGCGATTCTCGCCATCTGCACCTCTGGGCCGGAAATTCCAGCCTCTGGCAAAGTCAATCGGCCTCTTTCTCCGTAACGGTAATTCCCGTCACGCCTACGCGCTTCAGCTCATCGATCAAGAATCTGCTGTCCAGCACCGTGAGCTGCACCGTGGCCCCCGGCTCGATCTTCGATCCGTACAGTCCCGCCTGGGTCGCCGCCACCACCGCAGCGGGAAAACCGGTGAGCCGGACCATGGAGGTGAACCTGTCGTCGGAGTAGTCCAGGACGTCGACTCGGCCGGTCCTGCGCTGGCCATCCTTGCGGCCGGTGACCTCGGCCCGCGCGACCACGTAGTCCTTGTTGTCCCGCGAGGCCAGCGAGACCTCCAGGATCTCTGCCACCAAGTCCCAGGGGGTGGCGGTGATGGATTGCCCGTCAATCGCGATCGTCCTTTCCTCGCGATCGAACAATCCCATCTCCCGCATGCCGCAGAAAACATCCCGGTGACCCGCGTGACGAATGGTCTTGTACTGATAATCGACGCCCTTGGGTGCGTACAGGAGCGGACCGATCGACGCGTTGCCGCTGGTGAGGAAAGCCTCGTAATCGCCCTCCAGGGGCAGATCCGTCAGGCGTTCGACCTCGCTCAGCCCTTCGACGATCTTCGCCTCGCCGCCCCGCGAGATCACGCAATCCTCCAGGTATTCGTTCAGCAGGCCGCAGACGTTGAAGGTCAGCGAGTACTTGAGGACGCCCTGAGGGTTTTGCGGCAGCCCACCGCAGTAGAGCTTCACGGATTCATACTCCCACTCATCCTTCCAGTACTGGCCGAGCGACCCCAGCAGCCCCGGAGCCAGACCGCAGTCCGCGACGAGAGCCGTCCCTGCGTTCTTGTAGGACTCGTTCATGGCCAGGAGTTCCTGGGTCGCCCTCACGTTGCCGCCCAGGTCACAGAAGGGGGCCTTGGCCTGCAGGCAGACCCGCGCCATAGCCGGACCCATTTCGTAGGGAAGAGCGCAGATGACGCAGTCCGCCGCCGCCATGAGACGGGTCAGCTCCGCCGTCTCCGAGAAGACGTTCAGCCGATGGCTGACGACCCGTTCCTGATGGCGCATCAGAGACGTCGTCGAGGCCAGGCTTTCGGCAGAAGAGTCCACGAGCTCGACGACGGTATTGTCAAACATCTCCAGCAAGAATGCTGCGACAGCCCCTCCCTGTCTCCCAGCGCCAATGAGCAGAAACTTTTTCACTTTGCCTCCAGACTCTTTTGTGGTCACGCCCGAAACAATTTTTCGAAACGGGGATGAGTTATGTATCTGATCTCGTCAAACTCCTCGATGAGCCGGTCTCCGTTGAGAATCGACGACAGAGTGCCTCTGGCCTGCGTCATCTCGAGCGGCGTGAAGTGCTCGGTGTTGAGGCAGGCCAGGTAGAAGGTGATCACTTCAGGATCCCGTTCGAGCTGGAATCCCAGCATGTGTTGCAGCTTGCGGTAGTCGATGGTGCCTGGAAACAGCGACAGATTGTAGACGTTGAAGTAAGAGTTCACACGGCTGTCGACCGCGGCGACCAGGTCCTGGACCTCGAGGCAGCGCAGGTACGACAGACGGAGAGTCTCTTCGTCGTCCTGCGGCCGGCCGATGATGAGGTTGAACGTCAACGTATTGACGCCTGTCTCGGCGAGCGCCTTGATCACCGCCTTGCTCTCACCGAGCGGCTTGAGCTTGCGGAAGAGGCGGGAGCCCTCGTCGGTCAGGTTTTCGAGAGGGATCGTCGCGCGATAGCACCCGCGCGCTCCGGAATCCGTCATCTCGTGCCAGAACATCGCCTCGATGAGCTCGTGGTCGATCTCTCCGGCGTGGATGTACTGGCCGAACTCGAGCCCGTTGGTGAACTCCCAGGCAAACTCCATTTCACGCGCCAGCCGGAACATGGCCAGGAGCTCTTCGCGTCCTTCGGGAAAGGCATACTCGCCGGTGGGCTTGCGGTGGACCCGCGACAGGACGTTGTCTTCTTGGAACAGCAGCGTCTTGACCCCCCGGCTCTGGAAATAGGCAAAATGCTCCTGGATCTTCTCGAGCTTCATGAACCGGAAACGGCCTTTGGTCGACGGCGTGGCGCAAAAAGTGCACGCCTGGGCGCAGCCGCGCGAGGTCTCGACGCTGATGAAGGGACCGGTGAGCCCGAAGGGCGGGCGGCCTTCACCGGTATCGGTGTACGTCCCGAGGTCGACCGCGTCGAGGTCAGGAGGCGGCATCGATTCGACATCGAACGAACGCTTGAGGAAAGTGCCGGGGGTGTGGGCCAGGGTGCCGCCGTTCCAGAACGAGATGTTGGGCACCTCTGAGAGAGGGCGGCTTTTGGCATGCGCCTCGATCAGCAGCGAGAACGTCTCTTCGGCTTCCCCCTTGACCACGACGTCAGCACCGTTGGCGAGGTAGTAGGCGGTATCCTGGGTCGCGTCCGTGCCGCCGAAGACCACGAGGGCCTTCGGATTGATCCGCTTCGCGAAGGCCGCGAAATCCGAGGCGATGCGACGCGAGTGGGTGAAATTGGCGTTGATGCCCACGATGTCGTCATTCCTCAAGGTGTCGGCGACGCTCTCAAAGGAGCATCCGACCCGGAATTTCTCAAGCGTAAGCCCGCCAAAGTCCAACTCGCCATACTTCTCGCGATCGAGCCCCAGCGTCTGCATGTCCACGATCTGGATCCTGGCGCGCACCCCCCACATCTCGAGGCGGGCCGTCATCCCCGCGATCAGCGCGGTGAGCGGTGCCTTGTGCATGTGGGTCCGCACCGTCTCGATAAACTTGTCGTCTCCCTTGATGGACTGCCCCGGAGCCGGAACCGAGTAAAGCGACACTTGGATCATTGTCCTGTCTCCCATGGCTCCTGAGAATGTGCCCACATAAGGCGGATGGCTGCGGCCGAATTGCTTTGCCCGGCATAGTTACAAAGTGCTCCCACCCGCCGAGTCCGGGTCACTCGGCGAGGCGTCTCTGTTCCCCTCCGCAGAATCGTTTTCATGCCTGCTCCCTTTTCCCCCCTGCCCCCCGGGCGAGGAACCTCGCAAGGGCCGCGGCCAAGGACCGGACGTGGGGCTCGAGGCACATCGCCTCGTGGCGGCCCGGCACCCGGAGGACATCGATGCCCCCCAGTGCGAGACCGCTCCAGAAGCGGGTGGGGTCCTCATGACCCGAGGAGGTTTCCGGGGCGGGCCCCCGGAAGGTCTCTTCGGGGCGAAACAGAACGATGGGGCCTGGATAGGGGCGTGCCCTATAGCTCTGCCGAGCCTGCCGCCTGGCGAGCAACCCGTCCCATCTCTGGCGCAATACCGCGAGATCAGCCCCCGGTCCAGCGGCACCGGCTCGCCTCAGGGCTTCGCCTGCCCGGCCGAGTTGGTCCTCCAAAGACTGCCCTTCCAGCTCCGCGACGGTGAGGATCGGCTCGGTCGCCACAGGATGGAGGCTCGCCACCAGATCCACGATGAGCTCGGCCGAGCTGGGATCCGAGGTGGCATCCCCCGCCGGCAAGGTGGCATCGATCAGAGCGAGGAGCGTCACCCGCTCGCCCGCTCGTGTCAGTTGCTGCGCCATCTCGAAAGCCACCAGGCCTCCGTACGACCAGCCGCCGAGGCGGTAGGGACCGTTCGGCTGTACCTGGCGCATGGCCTCGACATAGGTCGCGGCCATCTCCTCGATCGAGGTCTGGGGGGTGAGGCTCTCGTCCTCCATCTCGCGTGCCTGCAGGGCATGGAAAGGCTGCCCCGTCCCCAGATGAGCGGCCAGCGCGACGTAGCACTGAACACCGCCTCCCGCCGGATGAACGCAGTAGAACGGAGGCTCCGATCCCTCCGGCTGCAGGACGACGAGCGGTCCCCCTCCGGCCCACTCACCTTCTTCGAGCCAGCCGCTGAGCCAATCCGCGAGATGCTCGATCGTCGGCTCTTCGAACAGCACTTCCAAGGGGAGGCTGCGGCCGAACCGGTTCTTGACCTCTGTCAAAAGCTGCAGCGAAAGGAGCGAGTGGCCTCCCAGTGCGAAGAAGCTGCTGCGGATTCCGATCGGACGGAAATTCAGGACGCTCTCCCAGATTTCCACCAGCTCGCGCTCAAGCGACGTTCTCGGCGCCACGTAATCGCGCTCGGCCGCCACCCGCGTGGTCTCGGGTCGGGGCAGAGCCTTCTTGTCTACCTTGCCGTGGACGGTGAGAGGCAACTCG
>CAXTNS010000093.1:0-532 GCA_964245465.1 uncultured Thermoanaerobaculia bacterium | reverse complement strand
GGCAACTCGGCCAACATTACGAACGCCGCCGGCATCATGTAGTCGGGCAGATGCCCCCGCGCCAGCCGGCGCAGAGCCTCCTCCAGGTCCTCCGCGGCCATCCCCTGCTCCTGGGGCCGCACGTAGGCCACCAACTGCCTCTCCCCGGGCTCGTCCTCGCGCGCCACCACCACGACCTCCCCTACGGCCGGATGCACTGCGAGGGTGGACTCGATCTCGCCCAACTCGATGCGCAAACCCCTTAGCTTGACCTGACCGTCGGTGCGCCCCAGGAACTCCAGCGTCCCATCCGCCAGGTAGCGCGCTTGGTCGCCGGTGCGGAAGAAGCGGCGATCCTCGAGCCAGACATAGCGCTCGGCCGTCAGGTCCGGCCGGTTCAGGTATCCCCGGCTCACTCCCGGTCCGCCCAGGTAAATCTCCCCGGCCACACCGGCGGGCACCTCCCGCCCGGCGGAGTCGCAAAGGCGCAGCTCGACGTTCCCCAACGGCCTCCCAAGCAGCGCGCGTATGGGCTGGCCAGCCCATACGCGCG
>CAXTNS010000092.1:0-14538 GCA_964245465.1 uncultured Thermoanaerobaculia bacterium | reverse complement strand
CACCAACGGCACCTACGTGCTGCCGGTGCCGGTGACCACCGTCACGGCCACCGCCGAGAACCGCGCCACCGGCAACTCCGGCACGGGCTTGGCCGAGGTGACCGCCGCCGACGCCCGGGTGGACCTCAACATCGCGCTTCAACCGGTTGGTCCGCGCGTGATCCAGGTCACGCCCGCGGACGGCGCGGTGGACGTCCTCCAAGGCATCCAGCCCACGATCCGCTTCAGCGAGCCTGTGGCTCCCGCTTCCGTGAATGGAGCCATCCAGCTCCTGAGCGAAGGGCTGCCCGTGGCGATCGATCTCGAGGTCAACGGCTCCCTTGTGCGGGTCAAGCCCCGCTCGGCCCTGCTGCCGCTGACCCAGCACGAGCTGCGGATCACCTCGGGGATCACGGATCTCCAGGGGAACTCACTCGAAAGCCCCGTGGCGTCGCACTTCACCACCCTGCGCGTGCTGCTCACCAACGACGTGGACTTGTCGAGGGTCTTCCTGGTTCAGCCGGACGCCAACGGCCAGGCGCGCGTCCTGGGCCGGCCCGGGGCCGTGCCGGCCAACGCCCTGGTGTTCATCGAGAACCGCAGCGCCCTGGTGACCACCCCGTCGGTCCACGCGGGCCAGGATGGCGGCTTCGACGTCAACGTCCAGGCCGCGCTCACCCACACGCTGATCCTCCACGTGCTGATCCCGGGCAGCAACGAGATCGTCTCCAAGCTGACGCCGTTCCGCACGCCTGACCTCAAGGGTGCTTACCTGGACGACAAGGGCGTGACCTTTACCACGGGCGACGGCGTCAAGGTCGTGGTGCCCGAGGGGACGTTCACGGGCCCCACGGTGGTGCGGCTGGAGCCGCGCCCGGTGACGGAGCTGGCGGCGCCGGTGCCCGCGGGCTTCGCGGCCGTCTACAACTTCAACCTCGACTTCGGCGGCGCCGAGGCCAACAAGGCGCTCCAGATCAGCGTCCCCAAGCCGGCCGGCTCCCCCGATCCGGTCGAGGGCGTCTACCTGCTCAACCGGGCCATCGAGGCGCTGGGCAAGCGCTACTGGATGATGCACGACATCATGCGCCTCGACCCGTTGGGGAGCAGCATCACGACCGAGCTGCCGCCCGCAGGCACGGCTGCCTCGGGCGCCCAGGCCGCGGCCGTGGTGGCCTCCGCCGATCCCTTCGCCATCGCCGCGGCCAGCCAGGCCGAGCCTCCGGTCTACACGGCCAAGGCCCTCGTGCGCCAGTACAAGTACTACGTCACCGGCTCGGCCTTCCCCGGCCAGTACCAGGTGGCCGCCTCCCAGATCCCGCTGGGCTTCACGATCTTCCCCTCGTTCAACATGAACTTCCTGGTGGGGATCTGGAATCTCGGCATGGAGGGGATGGCGACGCGCATCGACGCTGCTGTCGCCACGCTGCTTGAAGGGGATGGCATTCTTATTCCGACCCGGCGTCACCAACCCTACACCCTGGTGGTTCGCAATCTCTCTACTGGTTTCCGGCTTTACGAGCACACATTTGCTCCACCGACGAGTGACGAGCTGATCCCCCTGCCGCCCGACGTCTACGGCGACACGACGCCGCCCTTCCCTGAAGGCGGTACGCCTGTGCGTTTCATCCCACTCAACTTCTCCGGACCGTCGGAGCAGGAGCTGGGCCTGGGGCTCAAGGCCGAGTTGGGAACGGATGACAAGATCACCGTCACCGGCGAGGCTGACTCCACCCAAAGCAAGGTCCAGATCCGGCTGATCGGCTTGGACGATGGCGCGGACGCCACCACGACCAGCGACGCCGCCGGAGCCTTCAGGCTCGAAGTGGCTGGCGAGCAGGAGAAGCGCTATCTCTTGGCCATTGGCGCCCGCATCTCAGCCGAGCAACCTTTGGAGATCTCCTTCAACGAAGCCCTGCGTGAGGGCTTCGACGGTATCGACGTGCTCAGCTCGGGCGGTACGGTGCTCAAGCCCGAAAAGACGCCGGTGGGTACGCGAGCCACCGTAAAAATCCAGCTAAAGACGGGCTGGAGAGTAGGGCAGCGCTACACCTTGCGGCTCGACCGGCAACTTGCCGATGCCAGTGGCAACTCCTGGAATCATCAATTGGACATACAGTTCGAGGTTTCTGGCAGCCAAGCGTTGGGAACCATTCAGCTTCCGGTCGTTCGGGACGTCGCCCGGCTTGGCAGCTGGCTGTTCGTGGCCGCGGACTCGGACGGTATGTTCGTCCTGGATGTGAGCGATCCGGCGGCTCCAAGGAATGTACTGCCAGGTCTCCTCAATTTCCCGTTCCCGCTTGCGGATCCAATCCGCAGTGTGGCGGTCGATCCTCATGGTCGAGTGCTGGTCGCCGGAGGTGGTGTTACAGGCTTTGGCCAGCTCAAGATCTTTGATCCCCTGGCGCTTGATGTCGCGGCGATCAGCGAGCATCCCGAAAACGTGAGCCTTCGACTTGCCGCGTACAAGGGAAGCACGATCATTTCCGACAAGCTCGGCGGACCAGGGACGCAGCTTCCCTCCGGCACGCCGCGCCGGGTCGCCGTCTTGTCCAACGACCGCACGGATGAGTGGAAGCTAGGGGTAGGCCAGCCGCAGGACGTTCAGGTGACCACGGCCGCCCTGCCTCCGGACTCCAACGGCCAAGCTGTCGATGACTTTACTGTCACGATCACCGGCAGCGGCGCGCAACCCGGAATGCCGGTCACGCTGCAGGATCTGACGCGTGGCCGCTGGCACCGAGTCGATGCCAATGCACAGGGCCAATTTACCTTGTCCCTCGCGGCACAAGAGGGAGACCGGCTGCGGCTGCTGCGCAACCAGGACTCCATTGCTTACGTGGCCACCACGGGCGTAGGTCTTGAAGTCGTGGACGTGAACGCCTTCTACAACGAGGACCACAACTTCGTTCAGAGCGACATCCACGGCACCTACAGCGGCTTCAAGGAGAACCTGACACTCTGCGGCCTGCCCGTGGCCGACATCGGCACGGCCTTCACCGACCTGGACACGCTGTTCGATCCCGACAACCTCAACCCATTGGTGGTGGTGGGCCAAGTCGGGCAGCGCGGCTTCATCCTGCTGCGCAGCAACCCTGAATCGGTCGGCGAGGTCTCGCTCCTCAACGAGGAGTGCACCGAGGTCGAGGGCAGCACCGCCATCGCAGCGCTCGCAGTGCTCCAGCACTACATCTTCGATCTCGATGGCGACGGTAAGCTCGAAGATTCTGAGAGCCGTGACTACGTTTTGGTCGCGCATCAGAAGGGTGGTGTCTTGATCTATGACGTTACCGACCGCGAGGAGATCAAGCTCGTGGGCCGGATTCGTATGCCCGGCCAGGTCTCACAGCTCAGCGTCGATCGCGAAGGCCGTCGCCTGCTCGTGGCCGGCGCCGCGGCAGGCTTCTACATCGTCGACCTCGACACCCCCCCGACCAAGGACCTCCTGGACGACGACCGCGATGGCAAAGACGACCGGATCCTGGAAACCGTTACCCTGCCAGGCAACACCAACGCCAACGTACGGCTCGTTCCCGAGCTCGGCCTGGCGTTCGCTGGAGGGCTCAACCGTGGCTTGACCACTCTGGCGGTCGGCCATCCCCAAGTTGATGCCATCGCCCGCGACCAGGACGGCCGGTACCGCAAGATCCATCGTGTGGCGCCGTTCGGCGTTCCTACCGCGAAGGAAACCAACGCTCTCGACTCTCCCGACCTCCCGGGTTCCTTCCGCATCCTGTCGTCGCTCCCCGGTGCCGTCGGCGACGAGGTGACGTTGGAGGTCTTCGGTGCCGAGGGCCCCGCCGCCATCAAAACGGAGTCGTGCCTCGGCGATGATGAGCTGACCCCCGACCGCGAGGTCACTCTGCGCCGCATGGCGGCCAAGCCCTACGAGCCGGGCTATCAGCTCTACCCTCGGATGAGATCGCGGTCCTCGCCGATCCCCGTGCGTCGCGCCGATATGACCGGACATCCCAGGAAGACGAGCACTGCGTCCGTTGCGATCAAGATGAAGAGGGAGTTTCCGAGGATGCCATCGAGGTTCTCTCAGGCGACTTCATCAACGTCTGGTTCCCGGATGAGCTGCGCCAACAGCTTCAGGGTGTCTACTCGCGCGACCGGATCGACGCGGCGGAGATCCGCCTGACCAGCGTCCGTTGGGACGCCGTCCCTGCGGATCATCAGGAGCCGGTCCAGAATCCTGGCCATTTGGATGAAGCGTCCGGCGTGCTTGGCTCTTCCGGCGAGATGACCCACTCGTCGACCGACCTCTCCATCCGGGGGCGCGGTTTCGACTTTGTCCTGCGGCGGTACTACCGTAGCGAGACGATCGGCTCAGGTCCCTTCGGGCCGGGTTGGGATCACAACTACAACCAGCGCCTGCGCGAGTTGCCGAACGGCGATGTGGAGCACTACGACGGCACTGGCCGGCGTGAGACGTTCGAGGTCCAGGAAGACGGCACGCTGAAGGCCCCGAAGGGACTGTTTGTCTCGCTCGAGCGGGTCGAGAGCGGCTGGGTGATGCTCGAAGCCGATCACACCATAAAGCGCTTTGATGATGACGGGCGCCTCGCCTCGATCGCCGATGCCGTCAAGGATTCGAAGGACACCGGCAACGAGATGACGTTCCATTACGACGTCGCCTCCCGGCTCGTCCGCATCCACGACACCACGGACCGGGATATCACCTTCACCTACAACGATCAGGGCTGCGGTCAGATCACCAAGATCAAAGACTTCAGCGATCGCGAATTCCTCTACCAGTACGACGACAAGGGCCGGCTGGTGAGCTTCAAGACGCCGGCGGTCACGACCGTGGTCTCGGTCGGTGACCAGCTCACCACCCAGTCAGGACCGCTTGAAACTCATTACACCTATGACGCCGCCAGCGGTTCCCTCGCCGAAGTCCTCGGCCATCGGGACAACCTGACCTCGGTCACGGACCCGAAGGGGCAGGACTGGCTGAGGGTCAGTTATAGCGATGCCGATGGTGACCAACGCCGCAACGAGGTAACGAGCCAGGTCTGGGGAGGCGGAAACATCCAGGTCCAGTATGACTTTGGAGCCCACCAGGCGACTCTCACCGATCCCCGGGGCCAGCACTTCTCCTACACCTTCACGGAGAAAGGGCAGGTCAAGGAGATCCATGATCCGGCGGGCGGCACCGTGGCTTACACCTATGACGACGAAGGCCTGGTGACTTCTCGTAGCGATGCTTACGGCCGGGTCACTACCTACTCTTACGACGCTCCCTGCGGCAGCTCACCGATCGGCGAACGCCGCAGCCGCGGCAACGTCACCAGCGTGACCGTGACGCCGGACGGCCGGGGCGCCAATGGTTCCTCCGCACCCCTCGTCACCTGCACGGACTACGAGGGCTACAGCAACCAGCCCGTCAAGATCGTCGATCCCCGGGGCACCATCACCCTGATCTCGCGCAACGAGGTCGGCCTTCCCCTGGCCATTACCCAGGCCGCTGGCACGCCGGACGCCTCGACCCTTCAGACCTCTTACGACGCCCATGGCCTGCCTACTCTGACCGTCAACCCCAACGGCCATGCCATCCAGCACCTGTACAACCTTTACGGCTATCCAGCGGGCACGGTGGTCGACCCGAACGGCTTGGCTCTGGTCACCCGGTATGAGACCGATCAGCGAGGCAACGTCATCGCGATGATCGATCCGCGGGGAGTGGGGTTCACCCGCGCCTACAACGCTCTGAACTGGATCGTAGAGACACGGCGCGCCGTGACAGGGGCCGCTGGCGTCGAGGGCGCTCCCGCGCTGAGCTACACGACCACCTATTTCCATGATCCCAACGGCAACGTGGTCGAGCAGCATCTGCCGTACGGAGACGGCTCGGCTTTCACTCGCCGGAGCTACGTCTATGGTCCGGTCGATGAGTTGCTCCAAAGTTTCACGCAGGCCACCCCGGACCAGGGTTTCTCCGACTGGCCGACGACCGCCCGCTTCTACGACCTGAATCGCAATCTCATCAAGCTTGTGGAGCCGGAGGGCCAGGTCAGCGAGTTCACCTACGACTCCCGAGGTTTCCTCTCCAGCGTGATCCGTGGCGCGGGCACGCCCGAGGCGGTTACCGAGCACCACGTCTACGACCTGGAAGGGAAGAAGACCTCCTATCAGGATGGCCGTGGCGGCACCTGGACCGTGGCCTACGATGGATACGGACGCGTGAGCAGGACCGTGGATGCCGTCGGCAACGCGGCCTCCGTTACCTATGACAATGCGAACAATCCCGTCACGACCGGCGCTTACCAGGCTCCCGTGCAGGCGGGAGACGATCCTGTGCTCCTCGCCCTCAAGATCGCAGAGTACGACCGCCTGAGCCGGCCAAAAACCGTCACACAAAAACTCTGGCAGGGAGGAGGCTCCAGCGAAGCCGCGCGGGATCTGACTTCAAGGTTTGAGTATGACGCCGCCTCGAACCTGAAGAAAGCTATCGATCCCTTGAACCGGATCGCAGTCATGGAGTTTGATAACGCTGAAAGACTGATCGCCACCGTCGATCCCGCGGGCAACCGTAAGGAGCTCGACCTCGACAAGGCTGGCAACCCCGTTGCGACACGTCTGATCGAAGTCCAGCCGGGCGGCTCGGCCACGGTGGCGGTCCAGTCCACCTACGACGCTCTGGGCCGGCTCTCCACGGAAAAAGACGCTCTGGGGAACGTTCAGAAGTTCTTCTATGACGCGCGCAGCAACCAGAGGATCTTCATCGACGCGGAAAACTTCGTCACCGAGCGGACCTATGACGGCCTGGACCGCCTGACCAAGGAGGTCAAGCCCGAAGGGGTTTCCGTCGAGTACGCCTACGACAAAAGCTCCCGCCTGATCTTCTACGAGGACGCGCTCGACCAGAAGACCTCCTTCTCCTACGACATCCTGGACCGCCGCACCGGGATGACCTACCCGGACGGCAAGCACGAGACCTACGCCTACGACGCCAGCCACAACCTGCGGATGGTCACGGATGCCAATGGCAACGCGATCCAGCAGACCTTCGATGCCGCCAACCGCCTCACCGCACGTTCCGTAGGCCTCGGGTCGGGAGTCGTCGGGCCCACCAGCGAGAGCTATACCTACGACGGCCTGAGCCGTTTGACGCGGGCGCAGTCGGGCAATGTCGTGACCGAGCTGACCTACGACTCGCTCTCCCGGCTGGTCCGTGAGCGCACCGCCGGCCGGGAGTTCACCTATCAGCGCGACGACGCCGGCAACCCGACCCGTCTCCAATATCCATCCGGCTTCGCCCTGCGCCAGAGCTTCGACGCGCTGAACCGGCCGACCTCTATTGGCCGCGTGAACGGCACGAGTGAGGGGGCTCCCTTCGAAGAGGCGGTGAGCTACGCCTACCGTGGATCGGACCTGGTCTTCTCCAAAACCCTGGGCAACGGCCTCACCGGAACCCGCCAGTACGACGCCGCCCGCCGCCTGTTGGACGAGACCTTCCGGACGGCTACGGGCCAGATGGTCTTCCGGGAGAGCCTGGCCTGGACCCCGCGCGGCCTCAAGGCGGCGCAGGTCCGGGGAGACCTTGATGGCGAGGGCATGGTCTTCGCCTACGACGGCGCCAGCCGATTGATTCAGGCGGCCAAGGCGCGCAACCCGACTCTAGCCAACAACGTGGCCATTCAGCCGGGCGACTTCACACGGCTGCCGGACGCCTTCGCCTATACCTATGACAAGGCGCAGAACCTCCTCTCGTCGACGGAACAGGAGAACGGTGTCCCCAAGGCCATCGCCTTGCCCCTCGACGGCTCGGGCCGCAACAGGCCTGCCTCCGTGGGCTCCCAGTCCCTTGGATGGGATGGCAACGGCAACATGACCCGCAAGGGCGACCTGCGCTTCCAGTACGACTTCCGCAACCGCCTCACACGCGTGGCTCGCGCCAACGGTGACGAGGTCGCGACCTACCAGTACGACGCTTTCAACCGGCGGATCAGCAAGACGGTTGGCAGTGTGACCCGCGAGACGGCGTGGCGCGGCTGGCAGCCCGTCGAGGAGTACAAGGACGGTGCTCTCGAGCAGCGCCGGATCTACGGCTTCGGCCTCGATGAGATCGTTCAACTCGAAGTGGACCTCAACGGCGATGGTGAGGCCGACCAGAAGTACGCGCCTCTTTATGACGAGACCGGCAACCTCGTCGAGGTCACGGGAAACGGCGGCAAGCCGATTGAGCGTTACGAGTACACGCCCTACGGCGAAAGAAAGATCTTCGTCGACAACACGCCACCCGCCATCGAGCAGGTGCGCGTGAAGGGAAATACGGTCTGGGTCGAGCTTTCGGAGGAGATCTCAAGCGAGGTCCTCAACCAGGCCATCACCGGTCACGCGATCACCTTGACGAAAGTGGACGGCCAGCAGCCGATCACGATTGAGGTCTCGCGTCCGGCCAGTCGCCGCCTGGTGATTTCGCTCGGCGCGATCCCAGCCGCGCAGACGCAGGTCCGCCTGACCCTCCCGGCCACGGCTTTCCAGGACTCCTTCCTGAACCGGCCCGCGGCGGACTTCGAGCTCACCTTTGCTTGGCCTCAGTCGGATGCGGTCCTGCAAGACACGAAGACCATCCAACTCCAGCGCGTGGCCGTCCGTGACGGTTACCTGGAGGTCGCGCTCTCGGAAGAGCCGGACCTGACGACCCTCAACGCCCTCCAGATCGACGGAGCCACCACCACCTGGGCGCTCAGTGAGGACCGGTACACCCTGAAAAGCGCGAGCGCTCTGCAGCCCGGCTCCCACACGGTTGCCATCAGCACCGCTCTCGCCGATCTGAACGGGGGAACACTCGCCCAGGCCTTCAACGCGAGCTTCTCAGTCGCCAGCGGCCAGAATCTGGCGCTCTTCGAAGCGCCCGACCCCAGGGAAACCCCGGCTTCCACGATCGGGAACCTCTTCGGATTCCAGGGCCAGCAGATGGACCCCGAAACCGGCCTGGTCTACTTACGGAATCGCTACTACGACCCGGAGATGGGACGGTTCGTTACGGCCGATCCGAAGGGCTACACCGACGGACCCAGCCTCTATGCCTACGTCGGGAACGATCCCATCAATGGCAGCGATCCGTTTGGGTTGGAAGAGAAGGAGAAGAAGTCGATCTGGCGGAAGCTCAAGGAGGGAATGGACACCGTCGCCCAGGTCGGCACGGAGTTCATCGCTGGAGTGGGCCAAGGCTTGGCGGGCAGTATGACCTGGGGACAGGCGTACAAGTCCCAGCCGAAAGATACCGATACCAAGGCCCAGCGGGTAGGACAGTGGGTAGGCAACGCCATCGCCTTCGTCGGTGGCGCCCAGGGAACAATGGCAGGGTTTACCGCCGCGGTAGCAACCTGTGGCGCGGCCTTGCTACTGGTCGAAACAGGTCCCCTCGATCTGATACCCATCGCGGCCTGCGGAGCCAGCATCGCAGCCACGGCTATCGCTGCTGAGACGGCACTCGGTGCTCTGTATTATTCTAAGCAGCTGGTAGAGACGGGTACGGCGAGTGAACCAGCGGCCGAGGATCCCGCCCCGCAGAACGACCAAGGTTCTCGTGCACGCGGACCGGAGCGCGCAAAGACCGATCCCAACTTAGGGGAGCTGCCTGAAGGTCAGACACGGACATCCGAACAGAATGCAGCGGCAAGGCGGTTCTATAGGAATAATCGCGAGGAAGCGATGAGGCGGTGGGAGGAGCGGACAGGCCAAAGGTGGCCGACTGATCCTGAAACAGGTCGCCCGCAGTGGGCCGAACACCCTCGTCCTCTGAAAGACGGTGGCGATCCATTGTTTGTGGAGCCCGGACAGGGACCCGATCCGAATGCACCACATAATGTGGTAGGTCCTGATGGACTTACCGATGCGCAGAGATGGGGACGCACTGGTCCGCCAGCGCGTCGCGCGAAGCCGGGTGGCTCATGACCCCAACGACTCGCTACAAATGGCTTCGGGATGAGCTCGGCACGATTAGGACGCGTGACTTTCACGTGGTCGAGGGACCGACAGGAGCAGCGCTCCGCACGTTGAACAATCCCGAGTTGCCGGCGTCCTATCGAGAATTTGTCAAAGACTTCGGGAAGGCGAAGCTCTATAAGCAAAAGGGGGGATATTCGGTAGGCGTCTTGGAGATTCCAGAGGAAGGGAGAGATCCGGACGGATCGGCCCTTCTGTGCTTGGGCCACTATGGCCCAGCGCGAGCCTATCTTCGCCATTCGGAGCTGAACGAGGGTAGAGAGCCCCCTATTTACGAGTGGGGACAAGCTGGACTGAAGAAGGTAGCAGACAGCTTTGAGGAGTGGCTGAACACTAGATCTGCTGCGGCCCGAAAACGGTTCACCAAGCGCGATTGGGAACGCGTGCTCAAAGGGCCGGTACCTTTTACGGAAGACGAGAAAGCCCGCGTCGAGGCAAGGAGAGCTTTTAAGTGGCGGGTGCTGGGACCAACTGACTCGGGGAAGGTGCGTTTCGAGGTTCGAAACGAATCAGACCGAGTCCTTCCGTATCTGACAATCGGCGTTCGAGGTGGACCAAATTTTGAGGGGGCCATTTGGCTTCCCATAGCTCATGTGCCACCTGGCGTCACAGCACTGATCGAGCGAGAGGTTTACAGCAAGCAATTGAATCCGGATCAAGTCGAGTTCTTTGATCCTGGTGATCCTCGTCCAGAGGATAGGGATGACTATTGGGAGTTCCGGCCCCTTCAGGCTCAACATTGAGCCGCCAGGGCATCCCACCAATTCAGCGGTGTAGAGCTCCCCTAACCCACTAACATTTAAAAACAAAGAGATAGGTGTCAGGTTAATTGCGGCGGCGACTCGCCGTACGCGGAAGACAGACCGTCGCCGCCGGAGGTGAAACGCTCCCGAAGATGGCGACTCGTCGTCCTGGGAGACAGGTTGCCGTCCGGATACGGCGGTTCATCGTGTGTGGATACAGAGCGTTGTAGATTGATAAAGAGTACGAGGGACGTTACGGGATCAGGCCCGTGCTTCACAGGGATTCGTTCTTGGAGTGATGAGCATGTACCAGTACCACGGATGGTTCGAGATACGCGAGTCGACGAAAGAGGTAGATGAGGGGTCACTCGTCGGCATCGTGGCGTCGCTTGAGCTCCTCATAGACTCGTTGGAGTGGGGATTGCAGGATCCACGCTTCGAACGACGTCTACTTTCTTCTAATGGCCGGTGCTCGTAATCACAAGGGAGTCGGGCCGGAAGAGTCGGACATCGTCATGGATTTCCTCTGCAGAGAGGCTCCTGGCTCTTTTGGGTTGCTCTATTGGAGTGACGACGAAGACATGGCGCTCCCGCCGGAGCTGATATTCAAAGTCAAGGTACTGGCACGAGGGAGAGTTGTCGAACGCTACGATCCATTTCTTTCTCCTATGATACCGACTGTTGAAGATGACTTGTCAGGTGATCCGTAGATTTTCCCGCTGCGGAAGGAGTAAAGAGCAGTCAGTAGGGATAGTCACTCTCGGACCTGCCAATACGTTATTTACCAAGAATCCTCTCGTCAAGAATGGTGCCCGCGGACAATCCTTGCTCGGCTGTGGCGAAGCTCTTGGGCAAAAGCCGCCAGCCGATAAGCTTCCGAAGCGGCAATGTCCAGAGAAGCCGACTCCATCTGCTCAATTCCTCCCAGATAAGGTGATGGAGAGGCAACTTCCTGAGACGCCGTGACTTCGTCCCAGCAGTTTTCGCGAATAAGGCGATAGAGGAGCGGTTTCTGGGGAAATGCCTGGTTAGATCTGCTTATGGAGAGGCAAGTTCCCGGGAAGTCGTTGTTCTGTCCACGGAAGTCTTCTTGGAGGGTGGCTCACCTTCACTTGGCTCGCCTCCGACGAAATCGCTGCTAAAGGTGCTTTACGAGAAGCTGGATCTTCCAGGCTACTTCGGCTTCAACTGGAACGCGCTATATGACTGCCTCCGAGATCTGCATTGGATCAAGGAGCAGGACGTAGTGCTAATCCATGAGTATCTACCAGCTCTGGGTACTCAGGACCTTAGCATCTATATTGAGGTGCTTGAAGATTCAGTACGGTCCTGGGGACCGGGTGAGGAGCATCGGTTTATTGTCGTCTTCCCCGAGGCTCTTCGGAAGACTATAGCTTCTATCCCTCGATATTCAGGATAGTGGAGGATTGATCAGCATCCCAGGAAGCCGTGCCTCCATCCGCTGAAGTCCTCCTGAATAAGGCGATGGAGCGGCGACTTCTGGAGAAGTCGTCAGTCGATGAGCTGACGGAGAAGCGCCTTCTGGAGAAGTACTCAGCGCGTTACGGCGCTTTGTCTCTCAAGGCAGGATTGACCTGTCGGCGTAGTCCTTGGAGCGCCGGCGGGACGCCCACGTACCCCTACCGCCCTGCTCGGAACCCGAACGAGCCTCTCGCGGAACCCCGCGGAAGGCTCGTTCCAACCGGCGAGCCTCCCGCGGAGGCGAACGGGTCGTTCGTTCCACCCGGCGAGCCTCCTGTAGAGGTTAAAATAAAAGCGGAGTCGTGATCACCACTACCGACCGCCTGCGGCCGACACCCAGGTGCGCCTCACGATCCCCGCGGCCGCTCCAGGACACGTTCCTGAACCGGCTGGCGGCAAACTACCAGCTCACCTTCGCCTGGCCCGCCTCCGACGACGTCGTCGAGGACACCAAGGCCTTGGAGATCCGCGGCGTCGCCCTCCACGGCGGCCACCTGGAGATCGACCTCTCCGAGGAACTGGATCTCGCCACGGCCACCGCCATCCAGGTGGACGGCGCTCCGCTGACCTGGACGCTCTCCGCGGACCGCTACACCCTGAGAAGCTCCGGAGAGCTCTCCGTCGGCGCGCACACCCTGTCGGTCGCCACGAGCCTGGCCGATCTGAACGGCATCACGCTTGCCTCGGCGTTCAACCAGACCTTCACGAGTGCGGCTCACGCTGAGCAGGCTATGTTCGAAGCTCCCGATCCGCGAGAGAGCCCGGCGTCGACAATCGGCAACCTGTTCGGGTTCCAGGGACTCCTGATCGAACCTGAAACAGGGCTGATCTACGTTCGAAACCGGTACTACGACCCGGAGATGGGGCGGTTCGTCACGGTTGATCCTTTGGCATACACCGACGGTCCGAACCTGTACGGGTTTGCAATCAACGATCCTGTAAATGAGCGTGATCCACTAGGACTGGCGACGTGGGAGTGGCACCACATGCTGCCGCAGGCGGTGTTCAGAGGAAACAACAGCAAGCCCTCCTACTTGAGCCAGCTTAAGCTCCAACTCGCCAGCGAGGTGGACATCGACTCTGCCGAGTTCGGCAGGATCATGGAATGGGAAGCCCACCCACCGTGGAGCGGGGATGCCCAAGACGGCCTACAACAACTGGTGGCGGGCGAGGCTCGCCCAATGGAAGCAGGCCAATCCGGCCAGCACGACCTTGAGCAAGGCTGACAAATCAGATGCTCGCTGAAATGCCGGAGCCGCTGAAGGCGTACAATGCTAACGGCAACCTGCCAACGTCTCCTTCAAGAAGTGGAATGCCGGAAGCTACAAACCGCCCGGCGCAGCAGTCAAAAACGCCGCTGCGGCGGCTGAAGGCGAGGCCGTGAGCGTTGCGGAGGAGGCTGCGGAGACCGTAGCGTCGCGAGCAAAGGCAGGCTCGAAGATCGGTGGTGGTGTAAGGCTCAACGTTCTCGCCTGGGCACAAAGGGCCCTGAGCGCTATTCTAACTATTAATGACGAGGTAACGGCAAAGGGCGCGCGTGACGAGATCACATCGTCCTATCTGGCGCGTGGCTACACCCAGAAGCAAATCGATGAGCTCATGGAGCTACGCTTCCAGCTAGACTATCGCGCTACCGAGATGATCACGTTCCCCATGATGTATCTGAACCAAGATTACGACCCGGCTTGGGAAGAGTATCGGAACAAGATCCCGGAGGGCGTGATTGTTCCGGACAAGGATGTACCCTGGCTGAAGAAGGCTCTGAAGGTCAAAGGCAGGGAGGCTTAGCGAGGTCCATGCCAAACGGATTGTTCATGGTCGAGAAGCGACTTTTCGGCGAATTCACACAGTTCACGAGGGCGATGTTTCACGGCAGAGCGCGGCAGTATGGGGCCGATTATCCTTTGCTCGAGTACAAGCTCGGCGACGCTTTGCAGCATCGCCTGAGTGTGACTAAGAACGTCTACGGCATGGCTCAAATCTTTCAGCCAAACCTGACTTGGGTAGTCTCCGAGCTGGTGCAGAAGCAGTTGCGGGTGGTGCCGGCTGTTGAATTCCTTCAGGTTCAGTTCGAAAAGGTGTTCCAAGTACCCTACAAGCCGGAAGACAACCCTTTCCCTGATGCGGAAGACGATGACGAATACTTCGACCGCTTCGATGATGATCGTGGGCTGGCTCGACGGCTGGGTAGCTGGTACGAGGTGATTGTGTCTAATCTGGCCACGGACGCTGGAGGTGACGGAGGCTCCGAGCTGTTGATCTCGCGCGAGCTCAGTTCTCTTCCATTACGGCTCATGATCTCGGATGCCTATGTGGAGGAGCACCCGATTTTCTGGTTCCATGAGATCTTCATTCGCAGTGATGTGTTCGCCAT
>CAXTNS010000091.1:9837-14541 GCA_964245465.1 uncultured Thermoanaerobaculia bacterium | reverse complement strand
CCCGGGGCCCCTCCGCCAACGGCGCCCGAGGACGCCTGGACCCTGGTGGTGTACTTCGACAACCAGAACATCCGCCCGCCCAGCCGAGCCCGGGCCATCCGGCAGCTCCGCGAGTTCCTGACCGGGCAGCTCGCGCCCGGAGACCGCGTCATGCTGGTCACCAACGACCTTGGGCTGAACGTTCGTCTTCCCTTCAGCAGCGATCCGGCCGCCATCGCCCGGGCCCTCGAAGGCCTGGGCACGCTGACGGCGCAGGGCGACACCATCGCGCGGGAGCGGCGCCAGGCCTTCCAGGCCATGCTGAACATCCAGGAGTCGTCCCTCATCAATCCCAATCCTCTCCCCTGCCCGCAGAGCATCTCGACGCCGGCCCATTCCTTCGCCTCCGCGCGGCGCCAGGAGGTGCTGCGCACGATCAACGCCCTCACCCTCCTGGTCAACTCCCTCTCCGGAGTGCCGGGCCGCAAGGCGGTGCTCCACGTCAGCGACGGCATTCCTCTCAATCCCGGCGAGGAGACGTTCCAGTTCCTGATCGAGATCTGCGGCGGCAACCCTACGAGCGGGTTTTCCTCAGGCACCATCGCAGGTTCTTCAACGGATACCGAAGGCGAAGGCGGCGGCCCATCCAAACCGCCGGGGGCCAGGGAGGTCAACCCCTACCAGGTCTTCGACGCGCGGGAAATCGGTCCCGCCGCCTACCAGGCCGCCTCCCAGGGTCCCCTGGATGCGCAAAGCTACAGCGTCGCCAAGAACCTGCAGGCCCTGGCGGCCCACGCCAACGCCCACCGGGTCACCCTATACACGCTGCAGCCCGGCCTCAGCGCTCCCGACTCTTCCAACGCCGACATCGGCCCGGCGGAACGGCTGTTCAACTTCCCCTCGATCGGCGCCGTCCTGCGCGCGAACAACCGCGACTCGCTCCAGCTCCTGGCCGACGAAACGGGAGGACGATCCATCCTCGACGCCAACGAGTTCCTGCCCGACCTGGCCCGTGTGCGCGAGGATGCCCTGAGCTTCTACTCGCTCGGCTTCACCCCGGCCCACGCTGGCGACGGCCGCGAGCACAAGATCGGAGTGAAGGTCAAGAGGCCCGGGCTGCGGTTGCGCTACCGCCAGAGCTACCGGGACAAGACGCCCTTGGAGAAAGCCGTGGACCGCACGTTCGCGGCCCTTCTCTACGGTATCGAGGACAACCCGCTCGAAATCTCCGTCGAGATGGGCGAGCAGACCCCCGGACCTGCGGGCAGCGTGGCCGTCCCCATCCGGCTCCGGATCCCCCTGTTCAAGCTGGCGATCCTCAACCGGGACGAGACCTTCCAGGGGAGCCTCAAGCTGTTCGTGGTCACCCGCAGCCAGGACGGCGGCACCTCCCCGGTGCGGCAGGTGGCGGTGCCCCTGAACATCCCCCGCAAGGAGGTGCTGCGGGCCATGGGCCAGTTCTATCTCTACACCCTGACCCTGCAGCTCTCCCCGGGTGAGCAGCGGGTCGCTCTGGGCGTGCGCGACGAGATCGCCTCGACCACCTCGTTCCTCTCCCGCGCGGTTACCGTGTCCAGTTCGGCAGCCGTCCATTGAGGAGGCCCGCATGACCATGAAGCTCCGCTCCCTGCTCCTGCTCTCGCTCCTGCCACTGGCGGCCGGCGGCTTCGCGCTCCTCGCCCAATCGCCCGCGCCGCCGACCGGCAGCTTCGGCGACGTCGTGGAGGTCAACGTCGTCAACGTCGAGGTCTACGTCACCGACAAGGCCGGCAACCGGGTGACCGGCCTCCGGAAGGAAGACTTCGAGGTCCTGGAAGACGGCCAGCCGGTCGCGATCACCAACTTCGCGGCCGTGGCGCGGCCCGTGCCGGGCAGCCCCGCTCTCCAGACCGTCGCTGCGGAGCCCCAGACCCCAGCAGCCTCCACGGCGGCCCCGGAAGCCACCCCGGAGGACTGGCTGAACCTTGTGGTGCTGGTCGACAACGTCCACCTGCGGCCGGAGAACCGCACGCGCGCCGTGGAGCAGATCCGCCAGTTCCTGGCCCGCAACGTCCGCCCCCTGGACCGGGTGATGCTGGCCACCCACGACCTGGGCCTCAAGGTGCGCCAGCCCTTCACCGGCGACCCGGACGCCCTCGACAAGACGCTCCAGGAGATCGAGAAGATCGCCACTCCCGGCGGCATTCAGTCGGACCAGGACCGGCGGACCGCCTTGCGCACCATGTTCTCGATCCACGCGCTCGATCCTTGCAGCTACGCGATGGTGACCCCCATCGAGAGCTACGCCCAGCAGACCCGCAACGAGGTCCTGCGGACCGTCGGAGCCCTCAAGTTCCTGGTCAACTCGCTGGCCGGCATTCCGGGGCGCAAGGCCGTGCTCTACGTCAGCGACGGTCTCCCCGTGACCCCGGGCGAGGAGCTCTATCAGGTGGTCTACGAGGTCTGCGGCGGCGGCGCGGGGGCCTCCGGGCTCACCACCGTCGATCCCTTCGCCAAAGCGGCCCGGGCGCCCGCGAGCGCCGGATATCCGGCCCAGCAGGCGCTTATGGACGCCCAGAAGCACAGCGTCGCCGACCGCTTCGCGGATCTCACGGCGCACGCCAACGCCAATCGGGTGACCTTCTACACCCTCCAGGCCAGCGGGCTGCGGGGAGTCGCCTCGACCGACGCGGAGATCGAGCCCGGCGAGCGGGTGCTCCAGCTCATGACCGTCCAGCAGGTGCAGACCACCAACCTGCGGAATTCGCTCTCCGTGATGGCCGCCGATACGGGCGGCCGGGCCATTCTGAACGCCAACGACTTCCTGCCCGATCTTGGGAAGATGCGGGAGGACTTCTCCGTCTATTACTCCCTGGGCTACACGCCCGCCCACACGGGCGACGGCCGCCAGCACCGGTTGGAAGTGAAGGTCCGGAAGCCCGGGCTCAAGGTCCGCCACCGCCAGGGCTACCGCGACAAGCCCCTCGCGGAGAAGGTCGTGGACCGGACTCTCGCGGCGCTCTTCCACGGCATCGAGGACAACCCCATGGAGATCGCCATGGAGATCGGCGATCCCACCCGGTCCGAGGACGGCACCTACAGCGTGCCCGTCCGCCTGCGGATCCCCATGTTCCGGCTGACCGTCCTGAACCGGCAGGACGGCTTCGAGGGCAAGCTCCGCCTCCTGGTCATCACCGGCGACGACAAGGGCGGCACCTCGCCCCCGCGGCAGGTGCCCGTGCCCATCCAGATCCCCCGCAAGAAGGTTCTGGGCGCCATGGGCCAGTACTACCTCTACACGTTGACCCTGAAGATGCCGGCCGGCGACCAGCGCGTGGCGGTCGCGGTGCGCGACGAGCTCGGCGCCGCCACGTCCTACCTGATCCGGAAGGTGGACGTGGGCGGAGGTGTCACGCCATCGTCAAGATGATCTTGCCGAACACGCCGCCCCGCTCCAGCGTCTTGTAGGCCTCGGCGGCCCGCTCCAGGGGGAAGGTGCGGTCCACCACGGGCCGCAGGCGGCCGTCGCGCAAGCGCGGCAGGGCGAAAGCGGCGAAGTCCGCCGTCAGCCGCGCCTTCTCCTCGCGCGGCCGGGCGCGCAGCACGGAGCCGATCACCTTCAGCCGCCGGCTCAGGATGGGGCTCAGGTCGACCTCCGCCTTGCGGCCGCTCACCAGCCCCACCAGCACCAGGCGGCCTCGATACGCGAGCGCCGCCAGATGGCTGCCGATCTCGGGACCGCCCGTGAAATCGAGGACGAGGTCCACGCCCCGGCCGCCCGTGGCGTCCCGCACCTGCCTGGGCAGGTTCGCGCCCTCGATGCAGACCTCCTCGATCCCCAGGCCGCGCAGCAGCTCCAGCCGCTCGCGGTTGCGGCCGGCCGCCAGCACCCGCGCTCCCAGCTCGCGGGCGAGCTGCGCGGCGAAGCTCCCCATGCCCCCCGTGGCCCCCGTCACCAGCACCGTCTCCCTCGCCTGAAGGCCACCCTCCACCACCAGGTTCACCCAGGACGTGAGGCCGGCCTCGGGGATGGCGGCCCCCTCGGTCAGCGACAGGTTGTCGGGGACGGGCATGAGCTGTCCGGCGGGGATGGCAGCGCGGGTCGCGTGAGCCCCGCCCCCGACCAGGGCCATGACCCGCGTGCCGGGCCGCCAGGGGCTCCCTTTCTCGGATTCAAGGACGACGCCGGCGCACTCCAGGCCCGGCACCAGGCTCTCGCCGGGCGGCGGCGGGTACGTCCCCCGGAGCTGGTGGAGGTCGGCGTGGTTCAAGCCCGCGGCCTCGACGGCCACGAGGACCTCGCCCGGCCCGGGCACCGGGTCGGGGAGGTCGCCTACTTGAGGATTGGGAGTATCGGGTTCAGCGGGTAGGATGGCGCGCACGGCCGCCATCCTACTCCAGAGGGAAAGTCTTCAGTGCGTGCCGACCGGCCGCACCCGCGGCACGGGCACGGGCTCGGCCTTGCCGCCGCCCACCGTCTCAGGCTTCAGATCCCCTCCGTGGACGCCCCGGTCCTTCAGGCTGAGGATTCCCTCCTCCACCCAGGCGTGCTTGCCGTCGAGCACCTTGACGGCCACCTTGTACTTGCGGACGTCGTCGTTGGCCCACACCTCGTGGAACAGCCGCAGGACCAGCCGCCGCGAATTGCGGCAGAAGAGGTCCGCCAGCTCCGCGGCGTTGGCCGCCTCGGGGTGGCCCGCCTCGGCCATGGCGTGGGCGCGGGACACCGAAGCCGCCATGGCGAAC
>CAXTNS010000091.1:7283-9827 GCA_964245465.1 uncultured Thermoanaerobaculia bacterium | reverse complement strand
CGTTGGCGATGTCCACCAGGCGGAACAGGAACGCCTGCTTGTGCTGCAGCTTGCCCTGGTGGACGAGCATGCCGTGGAAGATCTGGCGCGACAGCCGCCGGGTGTTCCGCTCGCAGAAGCGCAGGTGCTTCGCCAACTCGCCGAACTCCTGATAGCGCGGCCACTGGCCCCAGCCCAGCCAGCGGGTCGGGTACCAGGACGCGTAGAAGCCCGTCATCTTCGGCAGCTCCGCCAGCTTCTCGGCCACGCTCTTTTCGGGATCGATCATGGCGCCCGCCACCTGCAGATGCTTGTCCACCGCCTCGCGGGCCATGAACAGGTGCATGATCTCGGACGAGCCCTCGAAGATCTTGTTGATCCGGTAGTCCCGCATCATCCGCTCGACGCCGATCGGCTCCTCGCCGCGGGCCGCGAGCGACGTCTCCGTCTCATAGCCCCGGCCGCCGCGGATCTGCATGGTGTTGTCCACGATCTCCCAGGTACGGGCCGAGTTCCACTCCTTGCAGGCCGCGGCCTCCAAGCGGATGTCGTAGCCGCCCTTATCGGACATCTCCGTCGCCAGGGCCGCGATCGATTCCATGGCGAACGTCGTGGCCGCCATGTCCGCGATCTTGTGGGCGATCGCCTCGTGCTTGCCCACGGGCTTGCCCCACTGCACCCGCTGGCTCGCCCACTTGCGGCAGATCTCCAGGCACAGCTTGGACGTGCCCACCGACCCGTTGGGGATCGAGAGGCGGCCGTCGTTCAAGGTCGTCAGGGCGATCTTCAGTCCCTTGCCCTCGCCGCCGATCAGGTTCTCGGCCGGCACCCGCACGTTCTTGAAGGTGATCACGGCATTGGCGAGCGCCCGGAGGCCCATGAAGTGGCAGCGGTGCTCCACCTTGACGCCCGGCCAAGCCGTCTCCACCACGAAGGCGCTGATCTTCTTGGTCTTGGGATCGCGGGCCATGACCACCAGGAGCTTGGCGATCGTGCCGTTCGTGCACCAGAGCTTCTCGCCGTTGAGGACGTAATCCCCCTCGGCCGTCTTCTCGGCGTCCGTCATCAGCCGGGCCGGGTCCGAGCCCACCTGCGGCTCGGTCAGCGCGAAGGCCGAGATGTCGCCCGCGGCGCAGCGCGGCAGGTACTTCTTCTTCAGCTCCTCCGAGCCGAACAGCTTGAGCGGCTGCGGCACGCCGATCGACTGGTGGGCCGACAGCAGCGCCGAGAGGTTGCCGTCGATCGAGCCCAGCAGAAGCATCACCTTCTGGTACTCGACGTTGGTGAAACCCAGGCCGCCGTATTTCTTCGGGATCTTCATGCCGAAGGCGCCCAGCTTGCGCAGGCCGTCCACCACGTGCTCCGGGTACTCGCCCGTGGTATCGATCTGGACCGGGTCCACCTGATCACGAAGGAATTCCTTGATGGCATTGTAGAAAGCGGCGAACTCGGGGCGCTCCTGCTCCGGCTGCGGATACGGATGAATGAGGTCCAGCCGGAAGTTGCCGAGAAACATCTCGCGCAGGAAGCTCGGCTGCTTCCACTCGGTCTCGCGAGAGGCCTCCGCCACTTTCCTCGATTCCAGCTCGCTGATTTGCTCCAGCTCCTTCGACATGGTCTCTTCCCCTTTACTTTGGCTTGAGTGGGTCCCGCCGTCTCCGGCTATGCCGCACTGCGACAAGGATAGCAGGGTGCAGCGGCCAAATCTAGAGGGGTAGAAGACCTTCTCCCGAATGGAATCAAGGACGTAGTGCTACTTCTTTCGGGCTCTGCCGCGCTGCGGCTTCATCCGGAATCCACGAATCTTCTAGCTCTCCAGGAATCCTTTCACCTATTGCCTTTCCTCTTGCCTCGCCCAGACCCTCTGAAGATCGCGGGCGCTATGAACAAAGGCCACGATTACAATGGCTTCAGGGGTGATCTTGTAAATGAGCCTGTAAGGCTTAATGAAAAGCTCCCGGATATCTGGTGAACGGGCCTCAGGAACCAGTCGGCCACGCAGTGCCAGGCTCTTGAGGGATCGCGCCGCAGCCCTTGCTTCACGAACGAGGGCGGCTGCGTAGAACCGGGAATCTCGAGCAATGAACTCTGCCGCTTCCGCCAAGTCACGGGTCGCAGCGTCAGTCCACCTTACAGTTCGAGCCACTTCTCCATCCGCTGATCGAATTCCTCCTCGGAAAGGGTACGGCCGGCTTCAAGGTCTTCAAGCCCGTGCTCGATCTTCTGGCGGACGTAAATGTGGTATTGAATGTCTTCCAGGGAGGCGTCATCTGGAAGGCCCTCAAGGATACGGATCACTTCTACTTTGGCGGCGCTCATGGGCTAATTGTACCTCAGGCCGGGCGGCCCATTTTCTCCTAGAGGCCCCCCTCCCGCTTGACTTCCGCCTCCCTCTTGTCTAAGATCCGCTACAGCCGCACCGCTTCCCGCGATCTCCGAAAGGAGGTTTTGCTGCCCTTACAGATCGCTCTTGCAGCACCCCACCCCGTTCTCGCGGGCCTGGAGATCCCGGCCCAGAATGAAAACGGCCCGGAGTGAGCCGGAAACTCAACCCCGAGCCTGACC
>CAXTNS010000091.1:1474-7273 GCA_964245465.1 uncultured Thermoanaerobaculia bacterium | reverse complement strand
ATTCTACTCTTTCGTCTTCCCCCAACGCGTTCTCTCCTTCCTTCCTCCAGCGCATCGGTGAGCGCGACGAGCCCCTGTCCGCCGGTGAGGCCGACGCGGCCGGCCCCTGGCGCGTCATGGAAATACCGGGCCGGGGTTTCGGAGTCTTCCGGGTCGGTGAATCTCCCGAGCGGGGATACCAGCCCACAGCCCTGTTCCGGGACCGCGGGCTTGCCCTGCTCATCGCGGCCGTCCTTCCCAGTACGGGGAGCGACGCCACGTTCCGGCTCGCCAAGGAGGCCGGCCCGGAGGGCTTCGCCGTCCAGACCGGAGACGGTGACGTGGTAGGTTACGTCGAGCTGTTCGACGAGCGCCTGATCGACGCCTTCGAAGCCGCAGAGGGCCTCCTGCGGTCGCCCGAGGCGCTGGCGAACGTCCTCGAAGCCGCCGGCCAGGTCGCCCTCGAACGGGCCGGGGCGATTCTCGACGAACGGGTCTCCTGAGCGGACGAGTCAAAACCGAGTCGGGTCCCGGCGGACATGCCCGTGAGGCTGCCGGGACTCCCTTTCACAGGAGCTCGCCGGATACTCTAAGAAGCTCCCTTAAACAGGGCGAACATCCCGCCCGTGGGATCGCCCGCCACGGCGAAGCGCCCGACGGTCGGAATGTCCTTCGGCTGGACCCAGACCTTGCCGCCGAGCGGCTCGACGCGGGCGGCGGTGGCGTCCACGTCCTCGACGCCGATGTAGGGGAGCCACATGGAGGAGCCTTCGACACCTCCAGGCTTGGTGAGCATGCCGCCGGCGTCCTTGTTCGGACGGTCGGGGCGCTTGAAGACGTGGTAGGTGCCAAAGGCTCCTTCCATCGCCGCCACTTTCCAGCCGAAGATCTGGGCATAGAACTTTCCCTCGGCCTCAGGATTCGGCGTCATCAGCTCGTGCCAGACGAAGGTGCCCGGCCGGCCCGGGCCGTCGTAGCCTTCGCCTTGCCAAGTGAGCGGTTTGTAGGGACAGATGGACGCGCCCTCAGGATCGACAACCACCGCGAAACGGCCGACGCCCGGAATGTCCATCCCCGGCTCGGGCGCTTTACCGCCCAGCTCGACGGCCTTGGCAGCGGCGGCGTCCACGTCGTCCACCGTGACATAGCAGATCCAATGGGAGGGGAAGGGGGCGTCCGCGGGAAGCTGGTTGAAGCCGCCATGGTCCGTACCCGCCGCGTGGATCATCTTGTACTTCCCCATGGGTCCCATGTCGACCTCGTTGATGGTCCAGCCGATCAGGTCGGTGTAGAAGGTGAGCGCCTTGTCCACGTCGGTGGTCATCAGGTCGTGCCAGACGAACTTGCCCAGGGCTTTCATGTCATCGCTCATGGTGCTCTCTCCTTTCGGTCTCATTCGTCCACAGCCAGCAGGACCTGCCGGACGAGATCGGGGTGATAACGGATCCCCTCGTCCACGGCACGTTCGATCAAAGGCCGCAGGGAAGGGATGAGCCCCAGCAGCTTCGCCCTGCCGAGGAGCCCCAGAGCCCCTGTCACCTGGAGACCCGTGGCGAGGGCCGCCCTCCGGCCCTTCCATTCATCGATGCAGACTCTCGAGACTCCCGATTCCAATGCAAGCTGAATAACCGCAGCCTCTCCAAGATCCAAAGATGAAAGAGCAAGAGGAGAAAGGGGAGCACGGAGGGGGACGACCCGCAGCCACACAGGGTTGACGGGTTGAAGACCGGTCTCGACTCCCTGGTCGAGCTCATCCCGGACTTCCTGAGGACAGCAGAACTCAATCGGCAGGCGGCCTATGACGTCCAGGATCTCAATCCGTGCCAGCGCGATCAGCGGGCCGGTATTGATGACGATGCGCTCAGCCATTCTTGAGGAACTCGATTTCGGATGCGGCATCCTCCTCCCGCAGGTTGGAAATCGAGACGCCCACCCTTGGCAGCGACAACAGGAACTCGACGCGGCCCATACCGCAGAGCTTGGCCGCCTGTCCCGAGGTCAGCCGGCCCAAATCATAGAGCTTCGCCGCGAGCAGGAAGCGAGCCTCCTCTGTGAACTGTTCCTGGGAAAGTCCCAGGCTGAACAACACGTCGTCGCTGTATTCGATGGTCAGACTATGCGGCATGAGCACAAGCATAACCCCCCATAGACGGTCAAGCGAGCGCACGGTCCGCCCCTCGCCTCCGGTAATGCAAACCCGTGCCGGATCTTACCGAGAATCGCTACCCGCGGCAACAGTCCAACAAGCTGTTGGACTATTTCCCTACCGGCTCGTCCGCCACTCGATCACGCTCTTGATCGCCAGCGTCGCGAGGGCTAGCAGGGCCAGCAGCGACGCCACGGCGAAGGCGGCCGAGAACTGATACTCGTTGTAGAGGATCTCGACGTGCAGGGGCATGGTGTTGGTCAGGCCCCGGATGTGGCCGGAAACCACGGAGACGGCGCCGAACTCGCCCATCGCCCGGGCGTTGCAGAGAACAACCCCATAGAGGAGGCCCCAGCGGATCTTGGGCAGGCTCACGCGGAAGAAGGTCTGGATACCCGAGGCGCCGAGCGTCAGGGCCGCCTCCTCCTCGTCGTTGCCCTGCGACTGCATGAGGGGGATCAGCTCACGGGCCACCATGGGCGAGGTGATGAACATCGTCGCCAGCACGATGCCGGGCACGGCGAAGATGATCTTGACGTCGTGCGCCTGGAGCCAGGGTCCGAAGAAGCCCTGGGCGCCGAAGAGGAGCACGAAAATCATTCCTGAAATCACCGGCGAGACGCTGAACGGCAGGTCGATCAGGGTGATCAGAAAGTTCTTGCCCGGGAAGCGGAACTTGGTGATGGCCCACGCCGCGGCCAGCCCGAAGAGGAGGTTGACCGGCACCGCGATGGCCGCCACCGTGAGGGTCAGCCGGACGGCGTCGAGCGCCACCGGCTCCCTGATGGCCGCCAGGTAGGCCTGAAAGCCGTCCTCCAGGGCCTTGGCGAAGACCAGGGCCAGGGGAATGAAGAGGAAGAATCCCAGGAAGACCAGGGCTGTCCCGAGGAGCAGGCCGCGCACCCACCGCGGCTCGGTGATGGCCGCGTTCGCGCCATGCCTCTCCTCGCGTCCCAGTCCAAGCCCCCCCGCAATACCTCCCGCCATTACGAGTCTCCCTCGGCCGTGCGCAGCCGCCGGCCCCGGTGCCAGGCCAGGAAGTTGATCACCAGGAGGAGAGCGAAGGAGATGAGCAGGAAGACCAGCGCGATCGCCGTGGCACCCGCGTAATCGAACTGTTCGAGCTTGATCATGATCAGGAGCGGCGTGATCTCCGATTTCATCGGCATGTTGCCGGAGATGAAGATCACCGATCCGAACTCGCCCATGGCGCGGGCAAAGGCCAGCACGAAGCCGGTCAGGGCCGCCGGCACGAGCTCGGGCAGGATCACCCGCCGGAACGTCTGCAGGCGGCCGGCGCCCAGGCTGGCCGCGGCCTCCTCCACCTCGGGATCGAGGCTGCCGATCACCGGCTGCACCGTGCGCACCACGAACGGCAGGCTGATGAAAGTCAGGGCCACCACCACACCGAGCCGTGTGTAGGCCACCTCGATCCCCAGCGGTTCGAGCCAGCGGCCGATCCAGCCGTTCTTGGCGTAGAGGGTGGCGAGCGCGATGCCCGCGACCGCCGTGGGCAGGGCGAAGGGCAGGTCCACCAGGGCGTCCACCAGCCGCCGCCCGGGGAAGCTGTAGCGCTCGAGCACCCAGGCCACGAGCATCCCGAAGACGAGGTTGATCGATGCCGCCACGAAGGAGGCCCCCAGGCTCAGGCGGTAGGCCGCGAGCGCCCGGGGACCGGTGACCGTCTCCCAGAAAGCGCTCCACGTCATGGTGGCCGTCTTAAGAAAGACGGTCGAAAGAGGGATGAGGATCATCAGGGCGAGGTAGAGCAGCGTGAAGCCCAGGGACAGGCCGAAGCCGGGGAGGACGCTGCCTCCCCGGAAACGGCTCCCCTTGCGGCGCGCCGTGTTGGGCTGGAGACCCGCGGCGTCTTTCTCCAAGATCTCCACCTCGGCCGGTCTCGCCTACCGCCCCGCCCCGTAGATCTGATCGAAGATGCCACCGTCGGCGAAGTGGGTCTGCTGCGCCTTGGTCCAGCCGCCGAAGACCTCGTCGATGGTGAACAGCGTCACCTTGGGGAACTGCTGGGCGTATTTGGCGACCACGTTCTGGTTGCGCGGCCGGTAGTAGTGCTTGGCCGCGATCTCCTGTCCCTCGGGAGTGTAGAGGAATTGGAGATAGGCGGTCGCCACCTGGACCGTCTTGTGCTTGGCGGCCACCTTGTCCACCACCGCCACGGACGGCTCGGCGAGGATGCTCAAGGAGGGCGCCACGACCAGGAACTCCCCCTTGTCACCCAGCTCCTTGACGGAGTACAGAGCTTCGTTCTCCCACGCGATCAGCACGTCGCCGATCCCGCGCTCGACGAAGGTCACGGTCGCGCCGCGGGCGCCGGTGTCGAGGACCGGCACGTTCTTGAAGATCCGCTTGAGGAAGTCCTGCGCCTTGGCCGGGTCGTTGCCGAATTTGCGCAGGGCGTAGCCCCAGGCCGCGAGGTAGTTCCAGCGGGCGCCGCCGGAGGTCTTGGGATTGGGAGTGATCACCGACACGCCCGGCCGGGCCAGGTCGTCCCAGTCCTTGATCTTCTTGGGATTGCCTTTGCGCACCAGGAAGACGATGGTCGAGGTGTAGGGGGCGCTGTTGTTGGGCAGCCGCGTCACCCAGTTCTTGGCGATCAGACCGGTCTTGGCCACGGCGTCCACGTCATAGGCGAGCGCCAGGGTCACCACGTCGGCTTCCAGGCCGTCGATCACGGAGCGGGCCTGCTTGCCCGAGCCGCCGTGCGACTGCTGGACGGTGACGTCCTGGCCCTTGGTGGCCTTCCAGTGCTTGGCGAAGGCGGTGTTGACTTCCTGGTACAGCTCGCGCGTCGGATCGTAGGAGACGTTGAGCAGCTTGACCTGGGCCGCCGCGGGGCCGGCCAGCAGCAACAGCGTTAGCAGCGGTAGAGCGAAACGGATCTTCATGATTGAAAGGTTTCCTTTCCTCAGAAGGCGATCTGGAAGCAGCTGAAGAAAATCTTTTCATCCTCACGGTCGCCGCTCGCGGCTCCGCCCTCGAAGCTGGTGGTCTCGTAGTCGAACAGCAGCCGCAGGTTCTTGTTGAAGTACCAGTTGAAGCCCACCGCCCACGCTTCGGCCGCCGAGGCCGAGCTGGCGATGTTGGCGAACGTCGGGAAGGTCTCGTCGTCGAGCTCCTGCTTGTGGTAACGCGCGGCGATCTCGAAAGCGCCCCAGGTGCCGGCCGCGGGATCGAAGACCACCTTGGGATTGACCGACCGGAAGGTCGGCTCGCCGCCCGCGAGCACCCACGAGGCCGCCACCTGCCAGGCCTTGTGCTCCAGGTCGCGCGCCACCGTGCCCCGCCGCACCGCCTGTTTGGAGGTGGCGTATTCGGCCAGCAGGCCGAAGGGGCCCGTGTAGAGATAGGCCTGGGGGGAGAAGCGGGTGCGGTCGCCGTCGGCGATCACGGTGTTGGGCGCCGTGCCGTCCGTGCGGTAGGAGAAGAACGTCTGCTGGGCCGGGGTGCGGAACACGGGCAGGTTGGGCGCGGCCACCGTGCCCTCCTGGTTGCCCGTGCTCCCGGCCACGCCGAAGCCCAGGTTCTTGAGCGGGCCGGTGCCGGTGATGAACGGCTGGAAGAAGATGCGCGCCGCGTAATCCTTGTCGTCGTTGGTGTCGCCGTCGGCGCTGCTGCCGTCGAGCACGCCGTTGAACACGCCCACGGCGTAGGTG
>CAXTNS010000091.1:0-1464 GCA_964245465.1 uncultured Thermoanaerobaculia bacterium | reverse complement strand
CCGCGAGGTCGCCCGAGAGCTGCACCCCCAGGTCACGGTTGGGCACCAGGTTGGTCGGGAAGGCCCGTTCCACGAACAGCAGGTCGGTGCCGGACTGCAGGCGCTCCAGGCCCACGGGCGGCTTGAATTTGCCGGCCCGCACCTTGAAGGCCGGGTTGAACCGGGCTTCCAGATAGGCGTCCTGAAGCACGGTCTGGCCGCCGCCGAAGTCGGGCATGATGCGGAAGTCGAAAATCTTGTAGACCGTGCCTTCGAGGATCGGACGCACCCGGCGCAAGGTAAAGGTATCGGTCCCCGGCCGCTGGTCGTCGCTCTGGAAGAACCGGCCGTCGAACTGCACGTAACCGCGCAGCTTCAACTGGAAGTTGCCGTCGGCGGACTTGAGATTGAACCCGTCCTTGCCGGCCGTGGCCTGGCCCGCGGTCTTGGCCTTCTCGGCCGCGGCCTCCTTGTCGAGCTCGTTCTTGCGGTCGAGGACGCGGATTTTCTGATCGAGCTCGTCGAGCCGCTCCTCCACGGTCGGCTCCTGCGCAGGTTCCTGGGCGTCATCAGACTGTGAAGGTTCTTCGGCCGGAGCCGGTTCCTGGGCACGAACTGCGGCCGGCAGAGCCAATAAAGCGAAGAACAACAAAGCAGCGGTGGTTTTCATCGCGATCTCCGGAATCTCGCGTCTCCGGAGGTCCGGTCGCTCGCGAACGAAAAAGAAGAAAAGAGCGCCGCCTCGGGGCCTCCGGTCGTCCGTCCGGCCGCCGCGCGGGTGAGATCGAAAACGACCGGCAGGGCCCCTCTCATCTCCCTTCCCTGCCCTCCCGGTCGAAACGGACTTTTTCCCGCCGCTCGATCTGCACCACCCGTGAATCCTGGATGACGATCTCGATCGAGCCATAGCGGATTTCAGACAGCGCAAGCTTCAGCTCCTGCTCGATTTTGCGCAATTCTTCGTTCCCCTTCTCGCGGTGAGGGTTCACGACACGGCCTCCGGCGAGCGGACGATGAGCACGGGCAGGTGCGCCACCTGCGGCAGCAGCTTGCCCACGAAGCCGCCGAGGTCGATCCGCCCGTCGCGGCCCGGCAGCGGCGTGCCCAGCACGAGGAGGTCGTGCCCCCCTTCGGCGAGCTGCGCCACGATCTGATCGCGCGCGGCGCCGTAGCGGATATGGGTGTCGACCGGCACGCCCATGCGGCGGAGCGTGCGGGCGCTGCCGGCCAGGAACCGCTCGGCCGGCGCCTCGGCCGGACCACCCCGGGCCGCCTCGGGCAGCACGGTCAGGATCGTGGCCTCGGCCCCCAGGTGGCGGGCGAGGCGGCCCGTGAAGGAGACGTCCTCCTTGCCCGGCGCACCCACGGCCACGCAGATGAGGAGGCGGGCCGGCACCCGCGTCCCGGCATCCGGCGGCGCGAGCAGCAGATGGTGCTGGCCGGCCCCGAGGATTCCGCCGTCCGCACGCCGACCGACCTGCACGG
>CAXTNS010000090.1:902-14548 GCA_964245465.1 uncultured Thermoanaerobaculia bacterium | reverse complement strand
GGAGACCCCCAACGGCTGAACGATATGAGCACTGCCCCCGCTATCGCCGCCGAGTCCGCTGTCCCCAACAGATCGTCGATCCCTGAGCCTATTACGATCGCCGCCGTCGGGGATTGCAGTCCGGCGCGACGGATCTCCGACCGCCGCGACGAGCCCTTCCTCGCCCTCGCCGAGCTGTTGCGAGGCGCCGACTGCGGCTGGGGCAATTGCGAGACCACTTTTGTGGACCCGCGGGACGCCTGTCCAGCCTACAAGGGAGGGGATCTCCACTTGCTGAGCCATCCCCGGCTGGCCGGCGAGCTCGCGGGAATGGGCATCGGCTTCATGGGGCTCGCCAACAACCACTCGATGGATTGGGGTTCCGAAGGTCTGTTGTCGACTCTGGAGAACCTCGAGCGAGTCGGCATCGTCTGCGCTGGCGCCGGTCGCGACCTTGCCGAAGCTTCGCAGCCCGCATATTTCGATTGCGCGGCAGGGCGGGTCGCCCAGGTCAATTTCGCGTCAACTTTTCCCGACCACTTCGCCGCCGGACCATCCCATCCCTCGGTGCGCGGCCGGCCGGGAATCAATCCCCTGGGCGTGCAACGTATCGTGCAGGTCGATCAGGAGCTCTTCGATCGTCTCTCCCCACTGCAAAGGCGATTCATCGAGGCTAGCGGCTTCGCCGGGTTCACTGACTTCGTGGAGCGGGCTCTGAGCCGGATCCCGAAAGGCGTCTCCCTCTTCGACTGCTCTCTGGTCCGGGCCGGCGAAGGCTTCGACTTGATCTCCATGCCCAACCCCGAAGATGTCGAACGTGTCACCCAATCCCTTGCTGTCGCCCGGCGCAACGCCCGTGTCGTCCTCGCCGCGCTGCACAGCCACCAAGCCGGGGGCGCACTGGAGCTCGCCGCGCCCTTTGTCGCTGCCTTCGCTCGCACTTGCATCGACGCCGGCGCCGACCTTTTCTTCGTTACCGGACCGCACGTTTTTCGTGGCATCGAGATCTACAAGGGGAGACCGATATTTTACTCTCTGTCAAATTTCATATTTCACTATGAAAAACTCCCTGTGATTCCTGCCGACTCGTGGGCTGCGTTGGGGCTGCCGCGGGAATCGCTGGACCCGTCGCTCTTCAGCGCCAGGATTCCCTTTTCAGGGGAGCCGCGCTGCTGGTACGGCGTCGTGCCGTTGCTGACGCTGGAAGGAGGCGCGGCGGCGGGCGGCGAGAGGCCGCGCCTGGCGTCCATCCGGCTCCATCCGATTTCTTTGGGGTATGACGAGCCCATCTGGCGTCGTGACGCCCCTGAAAGGCCTCGAGATCGGGAGGATCGGGAAGGATTCCGTGGAGGACGTGATCCCCCGCGCCTTCGACAGCCTGGTTTATCAGTGGATCGCCTTCGAGGGGCCGGTCGCTCTCTTGTGCCAGATCACGGCGGACACCGACAACCCCTTCAAGCCGGAAGACTTCGACGGCATCTGCCACGCTTGCGAGGTCTTGTTTTCCAGCGACGAGCATCAGGCTCTGCTGGCGCGAGCGCTGCCGGGTAAGCGAGCTTCCCTTCAGCTTCAGGAAGATCTCTACACGGCCTTGGGCTGGTACAAGCCGCCGCGCACCGACGGCGCGGGTACCGAGGATGCGCCACGCGGCGGAAAGGAGCTCAGCTAATGACGAGCGATCAGGTCATCCTCGTGACCGCTCCCGTTCTGTCCGTCCTGAGGCCGGGCCTGGGAGTGAGCACCCTCAAGGCCGAGTTGGAGCGCGAGGGGATTTCGACCGGGGTCGAATATCTCAATCTCGACTTCGCCGACCGCATCGGCGTGGAGCTGAACGAGTTCCTGGCCTATGTGGTGCCGAACCGGGATCTGGTCGGCGAGTGGATCTTCTCGTCGATGATCCGCGAAGCCTGCGATCAGGCCCAGGAAGCCTGGTACCTCCGGCGGTTGGAGCACGACATCCACCATTCCCAGCAGTTGGGCGACCCCCTCATGGGAGAGCTGCAATTCGATCGCATCCTGGACCTCCGCGAGGTGGCACGGGATTTCGTCGAACAATGGGCCCGCCGGCTGGCGGTGAGGAAGCCGAAGATCCTCGGATTCTCCACCATGTTCCAGCAGACCGTCGCTTCCCTGGCAGTCGCCGCGCGGGTTCGCGAGCTCGACCCGGAGATTGTGATCTGTTTCGGCGGCGCGAACTGCGAGGGCCCCATGGGGCGGGCGCTACTCGCCAGCTATCCACAAATCGATTACGTTTTCTCGGGCGAAGCGGATCGCTCTTTCCCGGCATTCGTGCGCGCCTGCCTGGCCGGGGAAAAACCCTCGCCGGATCCGTCCGTCTTCTCCCGGGAGAGCACCGCCGGCTGCGAGTCGAGCCCCATCTTCGATCTGGATACGCTGCCGATTCCGGATTTTTCGGACTATTTCGACGTGCTGGAACGGGTGAGCTTCCGCGACCGCATGGTCCCGGGCCTCATGATCGAGACCTCGCGCGGCTGCTGGTGGGGCGCCAAGAAGCATTGCCGCTTCTGCGGGCTCAACGGTTCGACCATGGTATTCCGCGCCAAATCGCCCGCCCGGGTCGTCGAAGAGATCGACTATCTCTACGAAACGTGGCGAGTCCCCCGCTTCCAGGTCGCCGACAACATCATGGACTTGAAGCATGCGAAGAGCGTTTTCCGGCTGCTCGGGGAGCGCAGGAAAAAGTATCATTTCTTCTACGAGATCAAGTCCAACATGAACATGAGCGAGCTCACCGACATCGCTCGCGGCGGCGTCACCTGGGTGCAGCCCGGCATCGAGAGCCTCGATGACGACATCCTGAAGCTGATGCAAAAAGGGGTCAGCGCTCTCCAGAACATCCGGGCCCTGCGGAACTGCGCCGAGCTCGGCGTGGCGGTCACCTGGAACATCCTGTTCGGTTTTCCAGGCGAGAGGCCCGAGCAGTACCAGCGCATGGCGGAGCTGGTTCCGGCGCTGGAGCACTTCGATCCCCCCAACGAGTGCAACCGTGTGCGTCTCGATCGCTTCAGCCCCTACTACGAGCAGGCGGCCGAGTTCGGCTTCGTCGACGTGCGTCCGGGCCCGGCCTGCGAGATCGTCTTCGGGCTGCCGGCGGAGGTGCTCGCGGAGCTGACGTATTCTTTCGAGAGTGGGCATCCCGAGATCGGGGACGCGGAGTACATCAAGTCGCTCAGCCAAGCGGTCTCCAACTGGCGCCGGCGCTTCATCCAGGACAGGGACCTGCCGGTTCTCTCGCTTTTCCGCATGGGCCCTCTCACGGCGGCCAAGGACACGCGCACCTGCGCCGGCCAGACGTGGCGTGTCCTGGAGCAGGAGGAAGTGCAGGTCCTGAACGCCTTCCGCGATCCCGGCAATGCTGCGCGCGCGGTGCAGAAGCTTCGCGACGAGACCCAGGAGGAGACCGACTTCCAGGCGGCCTTCGACCGTCTGGTCGAGTGGCAGTACCTGGTGGTGGACAACGACTCCGCCGTCAGCATCGTGCTCGATCCGGCCTACCGGGTCCATCCGCCGGAAACGATGTCCATCTATCCGGGCGGCTGGCTGATCAACGAGGACACTCCCGCTCCGGTCGATGACGAAACGGAGCCGGTATTGGAAAAAGCCCCCGTCCTCCTGCTGCTCCGCAGCGAGGCTGCGGTGGAGCCGGCGCAGTGAGCATCGAGCTGCGCCCCCTCGGTGTTGCTTGCAACATCATGTGCCAGTATTGCTATCAGAACCCGCAACGGGACGCCGGCTTCGCTGCCGGACGCTACGACATCGAAGCTATGAAGGCGGCGATTCTGGCGACCGGCGGCCCCTTCTCCCTGTTCGGCGGCGAGCCCCTGCTGCTGCCGGAGGAGGATCTCGAGGCGCTGTGGTCCTGGGGATACGAGAGGTTCGGCAGGAATTCCGTTCAGACGAACGGCAGCCTGATCAACCCGGCGCACGTCCGTATGATCAAGCAATACAAGGTCGCCGTGGGCATCTCCGTGGACGGCCCGGAGGACTTGAACGACCTGCGCTGGGCGGGCAGCGTCGAGGCCACCCGCGAGCGGACCGCTCGCACCCAAGCGGCAATCGAGCATCTCTGCAAGGAGGGAGTGTCACCGAATCTCATCGTGACTCTCCACCGTCAAAATGCAGCGGCGGAAAGGCTCCCGAGGATGGCGGACTGGCTCCATCGCATGGACAAGCTCGGCGTCAGCCGTGTTCGTTTGCACGTGCTGGAGAGTGAAGGTCCTGCCGTCCAGGAGAAATTTGCGCTCAGTACGGAAGAGAACATCCATGCCTTCCTTTTCTTCGCCGCCCTTGAGCGGGAGCTGACGAAGATCCGTTTCGATCTCTTTCAAGACATGCGGGACATGCTGGTGGGCAACGACGAGCACACGGCTTGTGTCTGGCATGCCTGCGATCCTTATACCACCGAGGCCGTCCAGGGCATAGAGGGATCGGGGCAGAGAACCAACTGCGGCCGCACCAACAAGGACGGCATCGACTTCGTCAAAGCGGACACTTCGGGCCACGAGCGCCAGATCGCTCTCTATCACACTGTGCAGGAACACGGCGGCTGCGAAGGCTGCCGCTTCTTCCTGATGTGCAAGGGAAGCTGCCCGGGAACGTCTTTGCAGGGTGATTGGAGAAACCGCAGTGAGCACTGCGGCGAGTGGATGGCCCTCTACGAGCACTTCGAGAACGTCCTCCTGAGCGAAGGCGTCACCCCCCTCTCCCGGCTGCCGGTCCGCAAACGGCTGGAAGAAGAGCTGCTGTCCATCTGGAAGGCGGGCAGCGACAAGACGATTGCTTCCTTGCTCCGGCGGCTCGCGACCGGCAGTGAGAAAGACGAGGTCGATTCGGCCCCAACCGCGGATCCGGCGGGCTTCCGGATGCATCGCTTCCAGCGTATCTCCTGGGTCGGCGACGAGGCCCGCCGGGTGTGGGAGCCGCGGGTGAACAGCATCCGCAGGATGTGGAGCCGGCTGACGCGTGAAGCGGTCGCCCAGGGAGCTCTTCGCGGTGCGGTGGAGAAGGTCGGATGGTCCGACCTCGAAGCTCTATCGAGCTGGTCCACGCAGCGAGGGCTTACGTTGGTTCCGACCAACGTGGACCTGCGCAACGTCGGCCGCGCCGGAACGCACGATCCATTGATCTTTCGCATGATTCTCTGCCGGCCGCAGGACGAGCAGGCCTTCCGCAACGCCTTCTCCGGAGAAAACGCGGCGGAGATCGGCGAGCTGCTGGGTTATCCGCAATGCTGCGTCCGTTTCTTCGAACACCTCCGGTCGACGGAGCGCGTCACCGACCCGACCTGGCACATCGCGGTCAACACGGCCGGCGATTCCCTGAGCCCTTGCGTCCTTTCCTCTCCTCCGGAGCTGAACTTCCTGCTCCGGTCGATCGGAGTGCGCGCGATTGCCCACCTGCCTTGCAGCTTCGACTGCGCAGACTCGCTGGCTGCCGGCCGCGAGCTTCTTCGCCTGGCGGAGACGCTCGGTTTTCATGAACAGATCTTCTGGTTGCGTGAGATGCTGGACTGGCCCGTCGAGTGGTCGGCCCTGCACGGCATCGCTGAAATCAGGACGCCGGTCCTGAAGATCATAACCTCGACCGATGCTACCTCGACCCGGTTCTTGGTTCAGCGGCGTGGGGACGCCTATCCGAAAGAGGGCGCCAGCGGCCTCGCCTTCCCCTATGCGCTGTCGGCGCGCCCTCCCTTGACTTCGAGCCCCGCCTTTCTGAGAGGACTCAGCGAGGTGGTCTCCATCGGTTCCGGACGTGCCGGACGGTAGCGCTTCAGCGGATCAGGAAACCCATTCCGGCCGCTCGTTGTCCAGGATCGCCCGGCCTTCGATGATCACCCGCCGCGCCCAGTCCATGAAGCCGTCGACGAAAAGACGGCCGTTGGAGTCGACCTGAATATTGTCCTGGATCACCTCGTAGCCCGCCTCCATGCGGGTCACGTTGCGCTCTAACATCGCCAGGATATGGTTTCGCAGGTCCTCTTCGGGATGGGCGGCGAGCATCATCAGATCCAGTTGAGTGACGTGGATGAACGAGTACTCGGCATGGAACACGGCGGTCATCGGCCGTAAGGTGCCGATAAGGATCGGGCTGGGATAGAGATCGTTGGGGTCGTTAGAGATGAGATCTCGGGCCGACTCGACCATGATTCCGAGCATGCGAAGCTTGGTGTGAGCCATTTCATGAACGAAGGCCTGCGAAAGGCCTACCGGGTCTTCGATGGACGCGCACATGGTCCCGAGGTGGGATTCGAAGGAGTGGCTGATCGATCCCCTGGCCCCTGCCTGGACGTAAGTCCCAGTGGTGTCGACCAGAGGATAGAAGGTGTGCATCAGAGCTCGGAACTGGTGAAACGCCTCAGGCCACCGCCGGACGTATCGCTCCGCCAGGCGAATCCGCTCATCTTCGGGCGGGGCGGAGGCCATGCCTTCCATTTCGCGGTAAGGGCCTTCGAGCGGCCGGACCGCAACCGCT
The DNA here is from genome assembly GCA_964245465.1 of uncultured Thermoanaerobaculia bacterium. Taxonomy (GTDB): domain Bacteria; phylum Acidobacteriota; class Thermoanaerobaculia; order Multivoradales; family UBA5704; genus DATARR01. The sequence continues at coordinate 8,077 of CAXTNS010000090.1, read as the reverse complement.
CCTTCGAAGAGGGTCGGTACATCTTCTGACGCTCGCGGAGGTCCTGAAGCCGACAACTGGCCCAGCCGCCAGAAAGCAACATCGGTGTCATAGAGATCGGGTTGAGGTTCTGCCACGCGAGTCCAATCAATATCCATCTCTCGCCTCCCATGCGAAGGCTTCTTGACCCGTCTGCCTAGATTGTTGATTATTTTGTGTGAGATTTCGGTATCTGTCAAGCTTCTGAGCAGCTCTGGGCTGTCGGCAAGGGGTGCTACGCGCTCGGCAGCGGGTGCCGAGCGCGTAACCGGTGCGACTCGTCGAGCACGATTGGCGCTCGCCTAGGAGAGGGCAGGGTGAGGGCTCACGCCTTCTGCGCCATCATCTCCGCCATCCGCCGCTTCATCTCCTCGGGCGGGACGTCCTCGACGTGGGTCCCCAGGCTCCAGACGTGCCCGAACGGGTCCGTCAGAGTCCCATCCGGTCGCCATAGAACTGGTCCTCGACCGGCCGCAGTTCCTTGGCTCCGGCGGCGATCGCCTGCTTGAACTGGGCATCCACGTCCTCCACGTAAAGCACAATGCTCACGGGTGTAGCGCCGATGGACTTCGCGCTGCGATAGCCCATGCCCGGAGTCTCGTCGGCCAGCATCACGTGCGAGTCTCCGATACGGATCTCGGCGTGTCCGATCTTGCCGTCCGGACCGCCCATCCGGACCGTCTCAATGGCGCCGAACGCCTGCTTGTAGAAATCGATCGCCTTGGCCCCATCGTTGACGATGAGATAGGGGGTCACGCTGTGATAGCCATCAGGAATGGGTTTTACGGCCATACTGAATACCTCCGGGTTGGTGCCGCCTCAGGGGGCGACGCTGGGTTGACGTCAGGCGTATCGCGGGCTCGGCACAATCTTCGCGATCACGAGACCGGCGACCAGCCAGCCGAGAAACTGGTCGAGACCTTCGGCCAGGATGAAGCTCGTCGGAAAGCCGTACCAATTCCAATAACTGATGCTGATGGAAAGCCAGGCAAAAACCCCCAGGGCTGCCACCATGAGCACGCGCTGAAGATAACTGCCGACGATCCGAGCCAGGAGGAGAGCCGCGATCAAAGCCGCGAGGACGTTGGTGAGCAACTCGACGACAAGGAGCCGGGGAAAGCTGAACTCCCCGCCCAGAGGACGGTAGACCAGGATGCCCGCCGGCCCGGTCCGATACTTCTCCGCCCACTGCGCCTGTTCCTCCTCCGTGGCCTTCGAAGGATCTCCCATGAGGGGAAAGATGTAGAACCCCGCCTCGGGGATGGAGCCGCTGAGCGCCGTCAGCACAGCTTCCTCGTTGGGCAGCGTCCGGACTCCAGCCTCTCCAAAGGGGAGGATCATGTGCGAGATGAAGCTCCAGACGAAAGCCGCCAGACCGCCCAGCAGTGCCGCCAGCAAAATTCGTTTCATACTCCCTCCTTTCAATCACTCAGATCATAAGCGCCCTGGAGCCACCCCTTCAGCTCCGCATCCACCTCCTCCGGGGAGGACAGTCTGACCTTCTGATGAAACCGCCTTGCCGACAGGCGTTCCGACTTCGCGATCCGCGGGCTCTCGAGCGGGTGATCCGACTTGATGTTCAGGAGGAGGTAGTCCTTGCGAACCTCGACGCCGGCCAGGGCGGAGGAACGGACGAGATGGATGGAAGTCTTCTTTGCCTCCTCCACCACGGGACCGATCTCCCGCAGGACCGCGAGGAGCCGGTCGTACACCTCCCGGGTCGCCAGGGGCTTGCCCGCGAAATGGTCCTCTACCGTGTGCTCCCCGGAAAACTCGCTCATCACGGTTCCTCCTTCAACAGGTTGGCGTCGCGGACGAGGACCCACCGGCCATCCGGCTGCTTGCGGAAAATCGTCAAGGTATATCCCGTCAGGCGCTTCGACGGCCCTCCCTCCAAGGGCGTTTTCGTCACCATGAGATGAGCCCGGCAATAGGCGACGTCCCCCACGACCACAATCTCTTCCAGTTCCCCTTTCGATTCGAGGCCAACCCGCGGGATGTTCGACTTGAACGCTGCCGCGAAAGCCTCCCGGCCCTTCATCGGCGGATTTCCGGGCGTCAGGAAGACGACGTCCTCAGACATCAGGGGCAGCAGTTGATCGATGTCACTGGCCACGGCGGCACGCTGCCAGGTCTCGAAAACTTCGCGGATGGCTTGTTCGTCCTTCGTCATGCTGGCTCCGATCCAAGAGAAAATGCATAGAACATGTCCGCCGGCTCCCTCTCAATCTGAGCACCGGCGTCCTTGGCGCGCTGAAAGTGCGCGTCCACGTCATCCACGTGAACCACGAGACCGGACTCCGCCACGCCCAGCGTGCGTGGAGAAGCCATACCGTGCTGATCCGTGACCCGGTGCAACCAGATCGTGGTATCTCCTACCCGGACCTCCGCATGGACCGGCTGGCCCTCAGCGTCGCAGTCGACGCCCCCAGGCTCGAAGCCGAAGGCGTTCACGAGGAAGTCGTGGGCCGCGGGAATGTCCTCGTAGACGAGGAGGGGGATGGTGCGGGCGAAGGTGGGCATGATGGGCTCCTTTAATTACGGCGACCCCAGTTTCGGCAGTGCTCCACCTTAGCTGCAGCTTTGCCAGATGCATGACTGCCGCCCAGCCTAAATCCTTGTAGGGACACAGGCGGTTTCGTTCTCCGAACGTTGCGTGCCTGCGCCCCTCCGGGGCTTCTTTGGATGGGGGATGGCTGCTTACCTGGCGCTGAAGCGCCAGGCTTTATGCCTATGCCCCTTCGGGGCGAAGAGGCGAGTGCGCGCCGGGGCACTCCGCCTGAGAAATGGATATCCGTCGCTCGACCCTCCTGCCACGCGTTTGCCATCCGTCGTCAATCTGGAATCTCTGCCTCGACGAGTTGGGCAAGCAGCGTGAGGGATTCCTGCCAGCCGAGATAACAGGCCTCGGTCGGAATGGCTTCGGGTATTCCTTCCTGCACGACGTTGAGCTCGGTTCCAACGGACACCTGCTTCAGGGAAATCGTCGTCACCATCTCTCCGGGCAAGTTCGGGTCATCAAATTTGTCCGTGTGCCGGATGCGTTCGTTGGGCACCAGCTCGAGATACTCTCCGCCAAAAGAGTGGCCGTTGCCTGTGGTGAAATTTGTAAACGACATCTTGTAGGTGCCACCCACTTTGGCATCCAGATGATGAACCTTACCGGTGAAGCCGTTCGGTGGAAGCCATTTGGCCATCGCGTCGGGATCGAGGAAGGCTCGATAGACTCTTTCAGGTTTCGCATGAAGCACGCGGTGAAGCCGGACTGTGCCTGTGGGCATAATCACTTGTCCTTTCGATGTCTGGTTTGTCGTTAGGTGGCACCACGATTCGGCTGACCCTTTCGCAACTGAACGAGGTCCCAGAGGTTGCCATATAGATCTTCGAACACAGCCACGGTTCCGTACGGTTGTTCTGCCGGGTCCCTGACGAAGCGGACGCCCCGAGATCGATAGGCATTGAAATCACGCCAGAAGTCGTCGGTGTAGAGGAACAGGAAGACTCGCCCCCCGGTCTGTCTGCCGATTCGCGACTCCTGGTCCTCCCCGACAGCGCGACCGAGAACCAGCCCAACTCCCGTTGAGCCAGGAGGCGCAACGACGACCCACCTCTTGTTCTGCTCTGGGACGAAAGAGTCTTCCACGAGAGTGAACCCAAGCGTCTTGACGTAAAAGTCAAGCGCCTCGTCGTACTCGCGGACAACCACCGTGACCAGCCCTATCGCTTGATTCATGGTCTCCATCCCTCCACAGATGCTACGGCCCCCCGGGGATGCCCGGGCAGGGCTCCGGCCGGGCGGGGCCAGGCTTCACGGGGCTTCCGGGAGCGTGTACTCGAAGACGTAGGAATGTTTTCCGCCTTCGATCTGGATGTCCATCTTGCCGGTGAGGCCCGCCAGTTGGCCGGTGCCGGAGTCGGGGACCACGGTGATGGTCAATTGCGGTTTCCCTCGATCCATGAGGCCGCTGTGCTGGAGCACGAAGGTGCCGGCACGGCCCCCCAGGGTTCCGCTGACCTGCTCGAGGGCAACGTATCCGGCCGAGCCCTGCGTGGCCGTGCCGTGGGCCAGCATCTGACCCTTGCTGACGGCTTCGAGGTCGCCGTGGAACTGCTTGTCGAGCAACATCCTGCCGATGGATGAGGCCTCGGATTTGTCGTCCGGGGACTGGGGGCTGAGCTTCACTTCAAAGGTTCCGCTTGCGCGCTTGGTCATGGTCGTGGCCTTCGCGGTTGGGCTTGGTAGGGTCTGTGGATACGCCAAGGGCGTGGAGAGGCAGAAAACCGCAACGAGGACAGCTCCAACTCGAAATCGTCTTGTCATGCTTGCTCCGTGATTGCCGAATACCGCACGCCCCTACTCTTTCCGACGGGAACAAGACTGCAGGTGTTTGGCCGGGAGCCGCGCTCCTCGACCTTACGCTGACCTTACGCCTGCTGGTTCCGGAAGTCAACCCCTTTTTTCTGTAGGGCGGCCTACAGGGCCGCCCCACAATCCGTCACATCCCTTCGGGCTCCTGCCGCCGTTCCGCCATGAGGCCCACGCGGGTGAAGCCGGCGCGGCTGATGAGGGTCAGGACCTCGCTGACCCTCTCGTATTGAAGATGGCGGTCGCCGCGGACGAGGACTTCGCGGTCCGGCTCGGCGGCGTGGATGGCGGTCAGAGTGTCGACGAGGCTGGAATCGGCCACGGGGGATTCCCGGACGTAGACAGTGCCGTCCTCCTGGATCGTGATGGGGATCTGGGTCTCGTCCGGCAGGGATGGGGGCTTGACAGTCTGGGGCAGGCTCACCTTGACGCCGGCCTGGAGGATAGGCGTCACCACCATGAAGATGATCAGGAGCACGAGGCAGACGTCGACGAGCGGCGTGACGTTGATCTCGCTGCGGACGGAACCGTTCGCGGATCGTGGATTCAGAGACATGACGCACCTCCCAGCGGTCACGAAGTTGATCCCGGACCCTCCGCTCCCGGGGTCGGGAATGGAGGAAGGAGAGGCGCCTCTGGAAGATTGGACGCGGGAAGAAGGATTTTGGTTCCGGCGTCGTCCTGAGACGGTGGCGGAAGAACCGCGAACAGGATCGGGAGGATTTTTACGGCCGGCGGGAGGCGCCGAAGCGGCGGTGGAGCCCCCGTTGACCCTGGCGGAACGTCCGCCGGGGGTGGCGGGATCTTCGCCGGGGCTGGCGGAGCCTTCGCCGGGGCTGGCGAGCTTTCCGCCGCGGGTGGCGAAGCCTTCGCCGGGACTGGCGGGACGTTCGCCGCCATTGGCGAAGCTTTCGCCGCGGGTAGCGGGCTTTCCGCCGGGAGTGGCGAGACGTTCGCCGGGAGCGGCGAAGCTTTCGCCGCGGGTGGCAGGCTTTCCGCCGGGGCCGGCGGGACGTTCGCCAGGGGTGGCGAAGGTTCTGCCGGGGGCGGCGCACTCGCCGCCGCGGGTGGCGCGGCTTTCGCCGGGGGTGGGGGGGCTTCTTTCGGGAATGGGGAGAGAGGCGCCGGATCAGATCTTCTTTCGTGAAGCGTTCCGTGGGCTCGGCGTATCCGCTCCCGTCTCGCGGCCGACCTTGTCTGCAAAGCCGTGGCCCGAAGGCGTCCTATTGCCGCGCCGCGATCGCCTCGCGCTCGCTCTGGGCGCCCGACGCTACCGTTTCGTCCTTGCAGCCGTAGACGTAGACGGGCGTGCCCTTGGGCACCATCTTGTGCAGGCTGTTGGAGGCGAACATGGGGATGCGGATGCAGCCGTGGCTCGCCGGGTAGGCGGGCACGTCCTGGCTGCCGTGGATGGCGATGCCGCCTACGATGTAGAGGGGGTTGTGCATCTCGCCGAGCGGGCTCTTCTTCCAGCCCGAGGCCTGCTGGTAGACCTCCAGGCGCCCGCAGGGGGTGATGGCGTGGGTCTCGGGATAACCGTTCTCGTGGAAAGTTTTGCCACTGCCCGAGGAGATCGGGAGGATGTTACCCACCTTGCCATCGGCATCGACGAGGAAGAGCACCTGGCGGGCGATGTCCACTTCGACGTGGGGTCCCTGCTTGTGCCGCGGGGTGAACGGGGCGGCCACGGAGAGGGCGTTCCACTCGGCGCGGGTGAGGCGGCCCGTGGGCCTGGCTTTCTGGAGCTTCTGGAAGGCGGTGAGGGCGTGGCGCGAGGCCCCGTCCCAGACGCCGTCGACGGGCCCGGTCCAGAATCCGAGATCGGCGAGCCAGCGCTCGGCCTGGCGGATTTCGTCCTGGGTCAGCGCGGCCTTCTGGCTGGAGACGGCGGGAACGGCGCTCAGCAGGAGAATGACCGGAAGGCAGACGGCGGCGGCGGCGGCACTGCGGAACGGCGACATCGTGAGACCCCCTTGCGCCTGGAGCGGCGGCCCCTCAGCGGGCTGCATTCGTTATGTATACGTCAAAATCCCGTGACGTCCTCACCCGGGCGGTAAAAGGTTTAGCAATGGGGATGCCAGGCCAGGGGTCGCAGGGGTTCCTGGACTGAGGAGGCCGGCGCCAGCCTGAAAGTCGCCGCAGTCAGGCCTGGTGCAACCGCTCAGCCAGCCAGAGATTCACCAAAGTCTCCGGCATGAGTCCCCGAGCCCGCGCTTGAGCCTCGATCTCGCTGTAAACCTCAGGGTCCAGGGTGACACGCCTGCGGCGGAGAGCTCTCACCTCGAACTCGGCCTCGCGAGTCTGATCCCAATGATCGGCGAGGCTATGCGTATCCCAGAACTCCCCGATCTGCTCCGGCGTCCGGGCATGGGAAATCAGGGTGCTCAAGGTGTCTTCATTTTTGCTCATAGCGTCTCCGCTCCTTCTCGTCCATGTCCCGCGCGGACAGGATCAGGGCTCTATGGCCAGCTTGGCGACGATGTCGGGGAGCCAGATAAAATCGTCAATGTACACGGCACCCATCCCTCTCCAACAACAATAAAGCCAACAATGCCGCCCGCTCGGGCATACGGTCCAGCACGACGTGCTCGTGCACGGCGTGGGCGCCGTCGCCCACGGCTCCGAGGCCGTCGAGGGTGGGGACGATGCGGCTGGTGAGGCTGCCGTCCGAGGCGCCGCCGGCCGTGCCTTCGCCGAGGGGAATCCCCAACTCGGCGGCCCGGCGCCGGGCGGCTTCCCAGAGGACGCGGTTGCCCGGCGGGCCTTTGGAGACGCGGGTGTGGCCGGTGAC
>CAXTNS010000090.1:0-892 GCA_964245465.1 uncultured Thermoanaerobaculia bacterium | reverse complement strand
GCGCTGAACGTCGCCGCCTTGATGGTCAGCGTGTCGACCGGCGGGACGAGGAAGCCGGACCCGCTCATCGCCGAGGCGCGCGCCCTCGGCAGAGCGAGGGTGACGATCGCCACGGAGGCGTAGTCGATGCCGCCGAGGAGCTCCAGGGTCGTGCCCGGGGTGGAAGGGGTGAGGTCCTGGATGGTCTTTTCAAGCCGCACGGCGTCTTCCCAGGTAAGCACGCGGACGTCGAGCTCGGCGCGGGCTTCCGGGGCCACCACGTTCGCCCGCAGGCCGCCGGAGACGACGCCCACGTTGAGGGTGATTCCCCGCTCCGGATCGGCCAGGGCGTAGAGGGTCTGGATCACCCGGGCCAGCTCCAGGATGGCGCTCGCTCCCTTTTCCGGGTCGAGGCCGGAGTGCGCGGCCCGGCCGTGGATCCGGATCGAGAAGCGGAGCGATCCCTTGCGGCGGGTCTTGAGCTTCCCTTCCGGTCCCAGGGACGGCTCCAGGACGAAGACGCGGCGGGCGAGGCGGGCGAGGCGCTCGATGCGCGGCAGGGACTCGGCGCTGCCGACCTCCTCGTCCGAATTGATGAAGAAGGCGGGCTCCACCTCGGGCTCCAGGCCCAGGTCGCGGAGGGCCCGCAGGGCGAAGATCCCCTGGACCAGCCCCGCCTTCATGTCGTAGACGCCGGGACCGGCCAGACAGCCGTCCCGGATCCCGGCGGGCATGGACGCGAGGGTGCCCACAGGCCACACGGTGTCGCAATGGCCGAGGAGGAGCTGCGCCGGAGCCCCGTGGCGCCGTCCCTTGCGCACGGCCCAGAGCTGGCCTCCCGAACGATGACCGGGGGGGCCCGGCAGGCGCCGCGTGCGCAGGCCCGAGGCTTCGAGCTCCCCGGCGAGGCGGG
>CAXTNS010000089.1:7192-14608 GCA_964245465.1 uncultured Thermoanaerobaculia bacterium | reverse complement strand
GGCATCCTCCAGGAGGGGCGCCAGGTGCTGACCCGCACCCGCGAGGAGCTGCGGTACGAGAACCTGGAGCGGCTCTACCTGGACTACATGCGGGGAGGCCTGCGCGACCGCTGATGGCGTGGACAGACCCTCAGGGAGTGGCGTCCTCGATCTCGTCGCCGGTCAGGCCGTACTGCCGCATCTTATTGAACAGGGTCTTGCGGGAGATGCCGAGGCTCTCCGCGGTGGCGGTCCGGCTGCCCCGGTGCTCGGCGAGACGGGAGAGGATCATCACCTTTTCCAGCCGCTCCGAGGCCTCGGCCACGGCGTCCGCCAAGCTCAGCCGGGAGAGGTCGGACCGCGGACCCGCTCCGCCTTCGGCCGGCTCGCCCCGCACCCGGCCGGGCAGGTCAACAAGCGTCAGGGTGTCCCCTTCGCACAGGATCATGGCCCGGCAGATGGTGTTCTCCAGCTCGCGGACGTTGCCCGGCCACGTGTACTCGCACAGGAGCTGGCGGGCGTCCGGCGCGATGGACTCCACCGCCAGGCCCAGCTCCCGGTTGAACCGGTCCACAAAGTGATCGATCAGGATCGGTAGGTCCGCCCGCCGCTCGCGCAGGGAGGGGAGCCGGACGTGGACCACGTTCAGGCGCCAGAACAGGTCCTCGCGGAAACGGCCCTCCCGCGACTCCTTTTCCAGGTCCTTGTTGGTGGCGGCCACGACCCGCACGTCCACGGGCCGGGAGGCCCGGGCGCCCACGCGCTGGATCTGCCGCTCCTGCAAGGCCCGCAGGAGCTTGGCCTGGGCATCGAGCGCCAGGTCGCCCACCTCGTCGAGGAAGAGGGTGCCGCCGTCCGCCTGCTCGAACTTGCCCGGCCGGGCCTCCTTGGCGTCCGTGAAGGCGCCCTTCTCATGGCCGAAGAACTCGGATTCGACGAGCGTCTGGGGAATGGCGCTGCAGTTGACCGCCACGAACGGACCCTGCGACCGCGCGCTACGGCGGTGGATGGCCCGGGCCACCAGCTCCTTGCCCGTGCCCGACTCGCCCGTGACCAGGACCGTGACGTCCACCCGCACGACCTTGGCCATCATGCGGAACACGTCCTGGATCTCCCGGCTGACGCCCACGATCTCGCTGAAACCGTAGCGGGTCTCCAGGTCCTCCCGCAGCGATTCGATCTCGGAGCTCAGCCGCCGCACTTCCAGCGCGCGATCCACGATCATCAGCAGCTCGTCGTTGTCGAACGGCTTGGTGACGTAGTCGAAGGCGCCCCGGCGCATGGCCTCCACGGCGGAGGAGATGGAGCCGTGGGCGGTCATCATCACCACGTCCAGGCGCGGGTTGAGGGCGCGGAGCCGCTTCAGGGTCTCCAGTCCGTCGATGCCGGGGAGCTTCAGGTCGAGCAGAACCAGGTCCGGCTTCGCCTCCGGCGCGGTGGCGAGGGCCTCCTCGCCCGAGCCCACTTCGGCGACCCGGTGCCGGCGCTCCTGGAGGAGCACGGAGAGGATGCGCCGGATCGGCCGCTCGTCGTCCACGATCAGGATGTTGGCCATGGTTCCCTTTCGGTTTTTCCCTCAATAAGAGGAAGACGGATCGAGGCCGTGGTCCCAGCCCCTATCTCGCTTTCCAGAAGGATCTCACCCTCGTGTTGCTCCATGATGCCATGGCAGATGGCCAGCCCCAGGCCGGTGCCTTCCCCCTTGGTGGTGTAGAAGGGGTCAAAGACCTTCCGCAACTGGTCGGCGGGAATGCCCGGCCCCGTGTCCTCGATCCGCACCTCCACCCAGGGGCCGCCACCGCCGCGACTGCCCTGCACGCGCGCAGGAGCTACCGCCACCGAAACGTGGCCGCCCTGGGGCATGGACTGAAGGGCGTTGATCAGCAGGTTCAGGAAGACCTGCTTGAGCTGGCCGGCGTCCCCGAGGATGGGAAGACGCCCCTGCCCCAGGGCGCTCCGCACCTCCACGCTCTGCTCGGCGGCGCGGGCGCGGACGAGCTGGACGGCGCTGGCGAGCGGCTCCAGGAGGTCGATTTTCACCCTGTGGATCTCCCCCGAGCGGCTGAGGCTGAGAAGTCCGCCCACCGTGCCGTTGATGCGGTCCACTTCGCTCAGGAGCTCTTCCACGAGCTGGTATCTCGGCTCGGCGCGGTCGAGGCCGCTCAGCAGGTACTGCATGGTGGAGCGGATCGCCGTCAGGGGGTTGCGGATCTCGTGCGCCACGCCCGCCGCGAGCTGCCCCACGGCGGCGAGGCGCTCGGCCCGGTAGAGGCGGTCCAGGCGCTCGCGCTGGGCGCGGTAGAGAGCCGCGTTCTCGAACGCCAGGCTCGCCTGGGAGGCCAGCAGGTTCAGCAGCTCGACGTCGCTCCGGCCGATCCCCCAACCCGGCCGGTCCGAGCCCATCAGGAGGATGCCGGTCAGCCGGTTGAGCGAGACCATGGGCACGCAGAGGTTCAGCCGCAGCCGGTCGAACAGGTCCCGCTCCACCGGATCGAGATACTCGTGGACCCCGGGCTGGCGGTCCAGGACCAGGCAGGTCTCGTTGGCCGAGAGCCAGCGCGCGAGCTTGCCCCGCGCCGGCACCTGCAGGCCTTCGAGCTCGCCGGGCTCCAACCCGAAGGAGAAGCCGGGCAGGAAGTGGCTCGCCGCGCGGTCGGGCTCCAGGACGATGAGACGGTCGGGATTGAAGAGCTCCCGGATGCGGGCCGCGACGCTGGCCTCCAGCGCCTCGCGGTCGACGATCAAGGCCAGTGAACGGCTGAACTCCTGGAAGGCGCGGCGGTTCGACCGGCGGCGGCGAAGCCGTTTCATCACGACTTCGAAGGTGCGAGTCCACGCCATGTGCGCTGGATGATACTCCCCTGGAGAAGGATCAACGCGGGAATCTGCGGTTGGGAAGAAAAGGGAGTGCAGGGCGGCCACGGGGGGCCGCCCCTACAGGAGAATCACACTGCCAGCACTAACCGCTGTACTTCCCCTCCTCGATCTGCTTGATCAGGTCTTCGAGGCTCTTGCGGCTGGCGTCGTTCGGCGCCTTTGGCAGGGCCTCGCGGGCCGACGCCAGGGCCTTGTCCTTCTGGCCCAGGGCGGCGTAGCCGCGGGCGAGCCCCACGCCGACCGGCCAGACGCCCGGGTGGCGCCTGGCGTTCAGCTCGAACACCTTCAGGGCCTCCTCGTTCTTCTTCTGGGCCTGGAGCTGGCGGCCATACTGGTGCAGGTCCATGGGGCCGGCGGTGGCATGGTTGAGAGCCCGGTCCATGGTCTTCTTCGCGTCCTCGGCCTTGCCGTTGGCCTCCTGGAGCTGAGCGAGGGCAGAAAGGGAAGCGAAAGTCTCCTGGCCCGTGGGGGGCTGGACGCCTTTTTCCGCCCAGGTCAGGGCCTCCGGCAGGTCGACCTTGTTCGCGAGGGCGAACTGGGCCGCCGCCGACCAGTTGCGCGGGTCAAACCCTGGGTTGGACCGCAGCTCGTTGCGGAGGGTCGAGATGTAGACCTCGTTGACGTCCGCACTGATGGTGAACGGCACCTGGAGGTCCTCCCACTTCAGGGCCACGGTGGCCTTGTCCGTCTGGCGGTCGGTGAACTCATAGGTGAGCCACTCGTGGTACTCGCTCTTCTCGGGTTTTGCCTGGACGCGCAGAGCGTCTTCCTTGGAGTCGTAGAAGAAGCTGCCCCAGGAGGTGTGGTTCTTCGAGAAGATCACCGTCCACTCCTGCTGGCCGGGAATGAAGTGGAGGCCGTAGGAGCCGGCCGGCAGCGGCTGGCCCTGCACCTTGACGTCGTGGGAGGTGGTGAACACCGTATTCTCGTTAGCGCCGCCGCGCCACGGGCAGTCCTTGCCGCAAGGGCCAAAGCCCAGGTCGGCCAGGCCGTAGGGCACGAGGCCGCCCCAGATCTTGCCCCGGCGGTCCTCGCCCGTGGGACTGTGGACGTCGGGGCTGCTGTACTCGATCGTCAGCCGCACGGGGCCGATCCCCTGGGTGACGGAGGAGTACTGGTTGTCGCCGCTGGGCGGCAGGGTGAGGCCGGGCTGCTGGGCTCCCGCCGGCAGAGCCAGCAGCAGGGCCAGTGCGAAGGTGGATTTGCGGATCATGGGGATTCCTCCAAAAAAGCGTTGGGGGGATCTACGCAGGGCCGGGCGGAAGGTTCGGCGCCACAGGCACGGCTCGAAAGGGTTTTACAGTTTGGTGACGATAGAATCCCGTAAATGTCCATGGAATCGCTCTTCGAACGTCATCGCGGCGGCTTCACCGTCTCGACCGATCCGGCCCGCCTGGACGTGGACGCCGTCCACGCCTTCCTCACCACATCCTACTGGGCCCAGGGGATCCCGCGCGAGACGGTCGAGCGGTCGCTGCGGAATTCGCTCTGCTTCGGCCTCTACGAGGGGGACCGCCAGGCGGGGCTCGCCCGGGTGATCACGGACGGCGCCACGTTCGGCTATCTCTGCGACGTCTACGTCCTGCCGGAGCTGCGCGGGCGGGGGCTGGGGACCTGGCTGATGGAATGCGTGATGGCCCACCCGGACCTCCAGGGCTTCCGCCGCTTCTCCCTGGTGACCCGCGACGCCCACGAGCTCTACCGCCCGTTCGGTTTCACGGAGATCCGAAGCCCGGAGCGGCACATGGAGATCGTCCGCCCCGGGCTCTACAGGAGCTGACAGTCCTACCGCTTCTGCGCCCGCACCTCCAATTCGACGTCCACGTCGGCCGGCGGCAGCACGCCCGTCAGCAGCAGGACCTTGCCGGACTCGGGGATGGCCACGTTCAGCGGCTTGACGCCTCCGACCAGGCCCTGCTGGAGACCCTTCGCCATCTCCTCGAACGAGTCGAAATCGTAGTAGGCCGGGGAAGAAGTCTTCGGCTTCTTCCTCCTCCCCGGGATGAAGCCGGTGGTCCGGCCCTCGTCGAGGTTGTAGGTCTGCGTGTTGCCGGTCCTGCGCTCGTCCAGCAGGGGCGACTCGGCGGTGACGATGATGGCGTCCTCCACGGCGGCGCTCAGCCGCATCTCGAGGGAAGCCGTCCCCCCTGTCGAGACCTCGACGTTGGGGTAGTCGATCGTGGAGAACCCTTCCAGCTCGGCCTGGATGTCGTAGGTCCCCGCGGGCAGCCCCACGAACACGAAGTAGCCCCGGGAGTCCGTCATCCCGGCCAGGGGAGCCCCGGACTGCGGTTTCAGCGTGACCGTGACCCCGGGCAAGGCGTTTCCCTGGTCGTCGAGGACCTTGCCCCGCACGCGCGAGCTGCCGCCGGGCCCCACGTATTGGGATTGCTGACCCGACTCGGTGCCGCCGACGTTGATCCGGTCCGCGAGCACGCCAGGGGTCCGCTCAAGGGCGGTCCAGGGATCGAGGGCTGCCGGGACGCTGCTCAGCTCCACGGACACGGCCCCTCGCCGCAAGGCCGGCCGCAGGTCCCCGGAGCGGAACCGGTAGCGGTGGCCGTCCGGCAGGAGCAGGCGCCAGCGGTGCTCCTGCACGGGGGCGCCGATCCGCGGCAGGCCGAGGGCCAGCTCGGAGCGGCCCTTGGGGACCGCTTTCTCCAGCACGGCGACGATCTCGACGACCGACTCCTTGCCCGTCTCGAAACCCAGGGGGACGGAGACCGTGCTGCTCCGTATGAGCGGACGCACGGGCAGGCCGTCCACCTTGGCCGACCAGAGGATGGCGGTGGGCGGCAGGACGAGGTCGACCGTGGCGCCCAGGCCGGCCGTGGGCCGCAGGGTCAGGCGGTCGCGGTGCAGCAGCGTGCCGTCCACCGTGAGCAGCGTGGTGGTCTCCCGCAGGCGCACCACGGAGGGCAGGACCGGCGCCGCCGGCAGCGGCGAGACGGCCATGGCCAGCCCCGCGGGCTCGCCCGTCAGCCGCCAGGCGGCCGCGAGGTCGAGGGCGGAGAGGGCGTCGCGGAACATGGGCGGCAGGTCGTCCAGGTCCACCCGCCGCCAGCCGGTCACGGGGAGGGGACTGGCCTCGGCGGCCACGGAGGTGGAAAGGGCGAGATAGCGGGCCCGTGGAGCCGTCTCCGGTACGACCGGATCGAGAGGAAGGTTGGCGCCGGAAGACCCCGCAGACACCGTAGACGTGAGCACCAGGTAGCCGGTCCCCCGGAGCTGGGACTTGCGGTGGACCGTCAGCCGGCGGGAGTCGACGACCGGCACCACGTCTCCCTCGTCCGTGCCGGCCTTTTCGACCGACAGGCCGGCCGGCAGGTCGACGGTGAAGCTGCCGATGCCGCCGCGCGACACCTCGTAGAGCACCACGTCGTGCCGCCGCGGTCCCTCGGGACCGAGCTGCACCAGGGTGAGGACCACGCTCTGGGCGAGGAGCTTGTCGGCCTCGCCGCCGTCCCCCCGCCGCCGCACCTCCAGGCTCGGCCCCTCGCCGCGCCGGGTGGTGAAGCGGACCTTGCGGCGGCTCCCCTCGACCCGGTCCTCCACGACGATCGATCCCGGCACGCTCCAGGCGAGATCCACGGGCAGGTCGATCTCGGTCGAAGCCACGGGCGCCGCCACGGCAGCGAGCGACAGGCGGCTGACACCGCGCCCCACCAGGGGCGCCGGCCCCGTCACCTTCACGGTATAGCGGCCCGGGGCCGGAGCCACCAGCAGGACCTGCCCGGGCTGCGTACCCGAGGTGATCGCGGCCGCTGAATTAGAGGCACCGGATCCCTTGACCTCCGAGACCTCCGCGTTGAGCGGCACGCCGGCCACGGGCAGAGCCAACGGCTCCTTGGGCTCGCCCTGGATGAGGACCTCGAGCTCGGAGCTCACCGTGGCCGTCTCTTCGCCCTGGATCACGACGCCCACGCGTTGTGAGACGACCTCGGCCACGGGCACCTCGCGCTGGGCGGCCTTGCGGGCCTGCTCGCGCTCGACCCGCTCCACGGTCTCTACCAGGGCCAGGTAGTCCTTCAGCGGCAGGCTCACCTCGCCCGGACGCGGCGTCTGCGCGGCGGCCCACGAGGCCGCGAGGAACAACGGTAGCAGGAGGATGAGGAAGCGGTGTCTCAGAACCATTGGACCTTCTCCTTGCCGTCCTTCGCCCGCAGCGACAGGGGCAAAGGGGTGGCCGAAAGCGCGCTCCAGGAGGCGCCGATCTGGAGGAACCCGGGCGGGCAGGGGAACAGGGAGGCGTTGACGGTGGAAGACGAGGCATGGGGAGCCCAGGAGACCTGCCGGGCCATGGCGTTGTCCGTGGCCCGCGCGGCGGCCTGGGGAGGCGCTCCCACGGCGCCGGCCCGGGTGGCGTCCGCCAGCTCGTAGGACCGGCCGCCGGGCAGGATCACCCGCACCTCCACCTTGGCCGCGGGGGCGGAGAGCGCCGGCAACGGCACCTGGAAGTCGCCCCCGACCTCGGGCAGGGCGCACGGAACGACTCCCAGGAGATGAACGATCTGCGGCGCCTCCTGCGTCAGCAGGGGAACGGCCACGGAGCCCCCGGTG
>CAXTNS010000089.1:6811-7182 GCA_964245465.1 uncultured Thermoanaerobaculia bacterium | reverse complement strand
CGGGAGCCACGGCGGCGCCGTCCCGCCGCACCTCCACCAGCTCGAAGCCGGCAGGCAGGGTCAGCGAGAGCTGCTGGGCGCCGCGGTTCCTCACCTCGGCCCAGAGCTGGTAGGAGGCGCGGCCGGCCTCGCCCACCGACACGTCCACGAGCAGGCGGTCGACCTGGGAGGCCAGCATTTCGGTCCTCTCGGCCCAGGTGGCCTCCCAGACGGGCGGCCGGGCCGGATCGGTGACGACGAACAGGCGGCCGTTGGCCGAGCGGAGAGACTCGGGAAGCCGATCGCCCTCCCGCTCGCCGGGCGCGCGGGCCGCTCCGGCTTCGGCCAGGCTGAGAATGCCGTCTCCCTGCTGGAAGGCTTTCCCGAACAGG
>CAXTNS010000089.1:4068-6801 GCA_964245465.1 uncultured Thermoanaerobaculia bacterium | reverse complement strand
AGGGGAGTCGCGAACCTGTCGCGCGGATCGCCGGTCAGGTCCATCTCGACGGCCAGCGAGTCCTCGACCGGCGAGAGAGGCGTGAGGACCAGCGTCTCGCCGTCCATCTTCCAGTCCACCGGGCCGCGCACGTTGACCACCTTGAGACCGGCGGGGATGGGCACCCGCAGCCTCTCCAGCCGGCCCTGGGCCACCCGCGCCTCCACCCAGCCGAGCACCCGGAAACGGGTGTGGAACACCGTCGAAGCCGTGGCCGTGGTGGCTTCGAACCGCAGGGGGAGCTGGGCCCGCCGGGGCACCACCGCCTTGCCGGAGAGCGTCCAGCGCACGTCCGCGCCCGAGGGCACGGCGAAGCGCCAGGCTCCCGGGGCCGCTGCCAACCGTTCGACCACGACGGCGCCCTCGGGCTCGACGTCCTCCACTCCCTCGGGCACCTCCAGCCGCCCGCGCACCACGGCCGCCGCGGGCGCCTTGAGGCCGAGCCGCCACGTCGGACGGGTGGCCGTCTCGTCGTGCGCCACGGCCAGCACCGACTCCAGCTTCACCTCGTGCCGGCCGCGCCCCCGCACGCCCAGCGCCCAGCTCCCCTTCGCGGCCATCTGCACCCGCCCCTCCATCCCGCCAAAATCGGCGCGGATGAACGAGCCGGCCTCGCCGAGCGGCACCGTCTGCCACCCGTCGTCATACAGGGTGAAGCGCAGGGTCTGCACCACCCGTGCGCTCTCCGGCCCCGCCTTGATCTCGAAGTCGGCGAGCTCCAGGGCGTACGGGACGGGCGGCGGCGAAACCGCGTCCGGTGCGGGGACGGCCCGCTCCCTCAGCTTCTCGTAGTCCGCGAGCGGCAGCTTCACTTCCTGCGCGGCCGCCGTCGCGGCGCTGGTGATCGAGAGGATTGTGAAAATGAAAATAAATATGGATGTTCGCGGCATGAGTCGTTCCTCCTGCCCAGATCTTAGACATGGATCGCCCTGATCAACGAAACCGCGCCGCTCGTCCTCTTCTGTGGGCAACTCGTCACGAACTCATCTTGCAACCATGGCCGGGCCGTTCATGGACCCCTAGGGACAGAGCTACATCGAAGTGACCTTATAGGACACGGAAAGCGGCCTCGGATCACGGCCCGGCACTGCGGGACGGGCCTCCATGGCATTTTCGAGCATGTCGATCGCGGGCCCCGAACTGCTGCCAGAGGATGGCTCTCCAGGTGGTATCCAATTTCTCTATTTGGCAGACAACCGTGGAATTTCGGTCCCGTAGACGTAGATCCCCTCGCGGAAGGTCGTACCCGGATCGGTCGCCCGCATCAGCCGTTGGAGGCTCTCCTCCCCCAGGCGCGGATCGACCTGGAGGAGCAGGTCCCGTTGCCCGTGCAACAGCGCGTAGCGCACGCCGGCCACGGCTCCATCGAGGTTCGCGGTGATCTCGATCCCCGGGTCCACCTTGGTGGCGCTCAGGCTCGAGGCCCGGCGCACAAGGTGTCGCACCGTGACCTACCGCTCGTCACGGGCGCCCCGGACTGAAGCTCTGGCTGGACGAGGCCCGGCAAAGTTGTCATGATGGCTCCAAACCAATGCAAAGAGGAGAGCCTCAGCCCAACGAAAGGAGCAGGTTCGATGAGCCAGCAAACTTCCGCCCCCCGCTTCGAGTCTTCCAGCGACATCGCCGTCCACGTCCCCGATCTCGAGCGGGCCCGAGCTTTTTACAACGGCGTGATGGGATTCCGGCTGGTCCACGAGCAGGAAGACAAGCTGGCCTTTCACACCGGGGTCTTCACTCTATGGGTTGACCTGGACGACAAAGCCATGCCCTACATCCCGGGCTATGGCGTCGTTTCCTACAACCAAGCCAAAGAACATCTGAGCGCCAACGGCTGCCGGATTCTTCAGGAGTTCCCGGAGCACAAAGCGCTGTATTTCGTCGATCCGTTCGGCATCGTCGCGGCCATCATCGAGAAAAATGAAACTCCCGGTTAGCGCAGGCCGCGGTCCTCTCACCAGGCGTTGAAGTCGATCCCTTTACAGCCTTCAACAACCCGCGTCAAAGAGAAGTAGCTGGGATATTCCTTGCCTTTGTCGAACTGACCCCAATCCGCTTCGAGATGATCCACATCGGAAAAGTTCATCTTGATGTAGGTCATGTGGTTCTCGTGCCGGTCCGCCGTGAGGTTGGACGCGTCGTGGAGCCTGAAAACGAGCAGCTTGGAGTCGCTGGTCGACTCAGCCTTCATCCGGATCTGGCTTCCGTAGTAGCAGAAGTGGTGAGCCATCAAGACCTCGCCATCCAAGTAGTACACCGTGATCTGGGGCGTCGAATTGGCCATCGGTCTCAGGTACTCGATCAGCGCTGTCCCAGCGCTGACGACCTCATAAAAGAGCTTCGTGTCACCGCCGTGAGGTCCCCGACCCTTCCAGCAACCTGCGAGGGAGCGGAGGTTCTTGACCCCGGGGGAGTTGGACTTGTGTAGTGAAGGGTTCTGCCGGAGATACTGTGCGTCGGCGACCGAGGGCAGGAGCCACAGGGCTGCCATCAGCAGTACGCTCCACCCGGATCTCCGCATAGAGCCTCCTTCCGGCCGGTTTACTTTGTCAGGTTGCCGTTCATGCGTAATAATGACGTCATGGAACGGAGAGCTCTTCTCCGGTCTTGCCAAAGCTTGCCGGCCACCGCGCTCCTCTACCGCGTCACCGGCATTCGAAGCTCATAGAAATCGAGCAGGCGGGAGGCCGCGGGCGG
>CAXTNS010000089.1:0-4058 GCA_964245465.1 uncultured Thermoanaerobaculia bacterium | reverse complement strand
CGGGCGGATCCACGTTGGCAAGGCTCACCAGCACGTATCCGAGCTGCGGGAACACGCGGAGGTCGCCGTTCATCCCCGGAGCTCCGCCGCCGTGGCCGTAGCTCTTCATCGCACCCTCTCCCCGGATTCCGAAGCCATACCCGTACTGCTCGGCCTGCGGCTTCGTGGCCTCGGCGAGCATCGCCTTCGAGATCAGCTTGCCCGACTCCAGCGCCTGCGCGAACCGCAGGAGGTCCCCCACCGTCGTATAGCCGCCGCCCGCCGCGGTGCCGCGCCAGGGGAGCGTGTCGGTGTTCGGCACCCATCCGGACTCGCCTCTCATGTACCCGACGGACCGGTTCGCCACCTTCTCGTTTTCCGGCAGGGAATCGGTGGACGTCATGCCGGCCGGCTGAAAAATCCTGGCGCGCACGTAATCGTAGTAGGACATGCCGGTCACCTTTTCGATCAGCGCGCCGAGCAGGACGAAGCCATAGTTCGAGTACCGGTGCTCCGCGCCCGGCTCGTGGAGGAGCGCGCGCGATCCATAGAGCTTCAGGTAATCGCCGTGCTCCTTCAGGGTCAGGCGGTTCTGCTCGAACTCCGGACCGAAGATGTCGCCGGTGCCGCCGGTGTGCGTGAGCAGGTGCCGCACGGTGACCTTGGAGGCCAGGTCCTTGTTCGGATAGTCCGTGAGGTATTTGCCGATGGGATCGGTCAGCGCGAGCTTGCCCGCCTCGACGAGTTGCAGCGTGGCGACCGAGGTGAACATCTTGTTCATCGATCCCATGCGGAACTGCGTGTCGAGCGTGTTCGGAGCCCCGGTCTCCCGGTTGGCTCGGCCCCAGGCCTTCTGGAGCAGGACCTTGCCGTTTCGTGCAATCAACACGGCGCCGGAGAATTGATCGTTTTTCACCATCTCGTCGGCGCGGGCCGAGAGCGCCGCCAGCGCGGCCGCTTCCGTCACCCGCGGAAGCGCGAGGTCCGCGGGACGGGGGACCGCCTCAATCGTCGAGCTCGCCATCTTCAGCGGCTCTTCCGGGGTCACCGCCATCTCCAGCCGGGCGACCGTATCCGAATTCTTTTCCTGGAGCAGCACCACGATCGACAAGGGCTCGCTCTTCTCGACGCGCAGCAGCGTGAAGCCGCCGGTCCCCTCACGGAACCGTCGCCGTGCTTCGAGCGGCGGCCCTTCCAGCCGGTAGGTCTCGTCGAAAGCTCGG
This sequence comes from uncultured Thermoanaerobaculia bacterium, assembly GCA_964245465.1. Taxonomy (GTDB): domain Bacteria; phylum Acidobacteriota; class Thermoanaerobaculia; order Multivoradales; family UBA5704; genus DATARR01. The sequence goes on along the minus strand of CAXTNS010000089.1, from coordinate 2,856 downwards.
ATCCTGGCCAGGTCCGCGGAATTGAACGACGTGAGCCAGGCCTCGAGGACCTTGCCGGCCCGGGTCTTCGGAATCTCCACTTCACCCAACAGGACGCTGGCCAGCAAAAACATGAGGACGAGGAGCCCCCAGGATCGGAAGACGACTTTTCGCATTTCGACTGTGCTCCTTTCGAGTTGATGGATCGGCGAGTGCCTAGCCGGGAGAAGGCACCAGCGCGGCGTTCTGCGGCTGCCAGTGGGAGGCGCTCTCGCGGAGCTTCTCCATCTCTTTCCAATAGCTCTCGATCGACTGCCGGCCGTCGCCGCTCAGGCGCACGAGGGTCTGCGTCTTCTTGCCCACGAACTTCTTTTCGATCTCGACCAGCCCCGCCTCCTCCAGCTTCGAGAGGTGGGAGGAGAGGTTCCCCTTGGTGAGGCCGGTGATCCGCAGCAGGAACAGGAAGTCGGCCCGCTCGCACGCCGAGAGCGCCGTCAGGATAGCCAGGCGGGCGGGATCATGGACCCGCCGGTCCAGGTTCGCGAGCTGTTCGAAGGGTGTGGTGCTCATGACGGTTCCTCCTGAAGAATGGGCCGCTTCAGTGCCCGGACGAGTTGCCAGTGATCGAGCAGGCCCATCAGGATCACCAGCGAGCCGCAGAGGAACAGAGCCACCCGGGGATGGACCACCGCCGGCAGGAAAAAGTTGATGATTCGTACCATCGGCTCCGCGTGCTCCCCGACCAGGTATCCAAGGACGGCGCCGAAAGCCGCGAGCCCCAGCAGCCCGGCCCCGAGCCCCAGGCAGTGTCTCTGGGACGGGCGGCGCTCCCTCCAGAGCCAGAGGCTGAGGAAGAAAGCGCCGAAAAGCAGACAGATCATCTGCGCGAAAATGGCATCGTACGCAATCGGCTTCCAGATCTTCCAATTCCTGAAGTGCGGCCCGTAGACGCCGACGCCCTTCAGGGTGAGCCAGGGCACCGCGTCGATCTCGATGTTCGGGGTGAACGCCAGGAGGATCGAAAACAGAGCGAACACCAGCCCCAGGGTGGTCAGGAAGTGGCGCGCGGCCGCCGGCAACGGGTGAAAGCCTTCAAGCCGCGGCGCTGGACCGGCCGGGCTGAAGATCGGGACCGGATAGAGGTCGGCGGCGGCCGGCGGTCTCTCGACCTCGCCAAAGCTCGTTCGGTAGTACCGCCTCGCACCGAACATCAGGAGAAAGGCCCCCAGGTACAAGGCGGCCACCAGCGGCCGGCTCCCGGAAGGAGACGCGAGGACGCCCCAACTCAGGGTGATCACTCCCAGGGGAACCCAGGACCCCAACCCCTGAAGGTCCTGGAAGTGGCGCGTGACGAAGCGGATGCGGTCGAGGTCTTCGAGCTCCATCTCAGCCTCCCGTAGTCCATTCAAAGCAACCGGTATGTCTCACAAACCGATTCTGCCCCAAGAGGCTCCGCCTGTCAACTAGCGAAGATTGAAAACAAAATTTCATCTCAGGGCTTGGTTTTATAGCCGATAGCCTTTATCATAGGGCCCACATCTGTGGTTGTTTTGTAGCAACTCCTGACAATGGAGGTCGGAGCCATGAAGAAGAGTTTCGCTTGTCTGGCATTTTCCGCGCTCGCGTTGGCCGCTCCGGCCAGCGCCGAAAGAATCTACGTACCGGTCTGGGAGACGGCCGCTTCGGGGGGTGACGTGGTCGCCACTCGGGTGCGGGCTGGCGGCGAGGTGCTCGCCGATTTGTCCCCTGCCAAACGGGGCCTGATCGCTCTCGATGCCGAGGAGCCTTTCGAGGTCAGCGCCTGGACGGTGGACCGCACGGGCCGGGAAATCGCCGAGATGCCGGTGTTCTCGGACGCCGAGGCCTACACCGCGGGCCTGGACGTTCCGCTCGACCGCCTTTCGCGCCCGCGGGCCGTCGCCTCGCTGCAGGTCGGCGCGGCGAACCTGTCGGAGCAGACCGCCTCCTGCCAGGCCACCTTCTTCGCGCGGAACGGCAGCCGGCTGGCCGAGATCCCCTTCGAGGTGGAGCCGATGTCGATGGCCCGCAAGGACGGCTTTGCCGCCGCCGGCCGCGGACGCGTCAGTGAGGTCCGCGTCACCTGTGACCAGAGCTTCTATCCCTTTGCCTTCACGGCGGGCGCCGGCGGCCTGAACCCGTCGATCGCCAAGGGCGTCGGGCCCAACGGGTCCTGCAGCGTCTTCCAGCCCCTGATCCGTCAGACCGACGGCACCTATTTCATGGAGACCAAAGGCGTCTTCCACACCGCGAGCAGGACGGACCCCAAGGGCATCATCTGCGTCAAGGTCGGTACCGAACTGCGCATCGGCAAGGCCACGTACGAATGGGACGTCACCGCCGGCCCCTGGAGCTCGCGGGACAAGTCGGGCCTGCACAACCTGGGCTACTTCTTCCTCAACCGCTACCGCAGCGGCACGATCGGCAACATCAACCAGGCCGGTCCCAACAAGAGCTTCCTCAAGTTCATGCAGAACGTCGGCATGGCGCCCGGCACGAACACCAACGTCAAGGCCGGCTTCGCGATGCAGACGAACTTGACCTATCACGTCGTCTACACCTTCGACGCCCACAACAAGTCGGCCACGCTGCAGTTGTTCCAGAACGGCCTCGAAGTCAAGAAGATGTCCAAGGAAACCAAGCCGGGCAACAACCAGACGCTCATCGTCGAGCCGTTCGGCTCCGGAAACCTGGCCGGTCTCGGCATGATCCTCGAGTTCGGCAACTACCTCGGCCAGCACCACCCCGAGGAGGCGTCGATCGGCTGGAAGTACTCCAACTTCAAGCTCCGGCTTGATCCGAAGTAAGCTTCCTTCCCCGCGATGATTGTCGCCAGGAGCCTCTGAGAACCGGGCTCCT
>CAXTNS010000088.1:10176-14651 GCA_964245465.1 uncultured Thermoanaerobaculia bacterium | reverse complement strand
GGCCTGGATGATCCGGGAACCCAGGAAGAGCTTGCCACCCGGATCGTGGCCGAGCCCGCGACCCTGACCGGCTCGATCGGGGTCTATGGCGGCAAGTTCGTCACCCGCGGCCTCGAGGAGGAGATTCTGGGCTTCAGCCATGACACCCTGAGGCGCGGCGCCAACGCCGGCATCTACTCCTCCCTCGATCCCTACACTCCGGAGCAGGACGCCCGTGTCCAGCAGCTCATGGACCGCACCTATGCCACCTTCGTCGGCCATGTCGCAACAGGCCGCAGGATGAGCCCTCAGGCCGTCGAGGCGGTGGCGAGCGGCCGCGTCTGGACCGGCGCGGCGGCCCAGAAGATCGGCCTCGTGGACGAGATCGGCGGTCTCGACCGGGCCATCGAGATCGCCCGCAAGGAGGCGAAGATCGGCGCCGGCGAAACGGTGGCGGTCGATTTCTACCCCGCGCCGCCTTCCTGGCTCGACCTCTTCTTCGAGGAACGCGAGCCGCGCCTCCCCGCAGCTTTGGCGGACGTTGTCAAGACCCTTGAAACCAACCCTCCACGTCTGCTTCAATTACCTCCGGAGATGGCACGGCTGGCCCGGCCCTTCTGACCTGGAAATGATTGAAAGGACTGTATTTACACCCTATATAATCGACTCCCCGCACGAGGGGCTTGCGGTGCCGTTCGGCTGTGTTATGATGGGTTCTGTCGTAGTCACCTAAGCCGCTTCCGGAAGCAATTCCTCCCAGGGTAGGGATTTCCACAGACTGTGGAAATCGTGTGGAAATTTAATATCGTAGCAGTCGAGGTTCCATGTCTCAATCCCTGTGGTCTCTTCTCCAGAGGCAGTTACAGCAGCACCTCGATCCTGAGGAATTCGCAACCTGGTTCCGGCCCCTGAAGGTGGGGGACGAAGACGGCGACCGGCTGATCCTGGTGGCCCCGAACTCCCGTTTCCTCCACACGCTGGAGGAGAGCTACCGGCGGACCGTGGACCGGGCCGTGGCGGGTCTGGGCGCTCCTGGCTTCGAGGTGCTGTTCTCGTTGGAAGAGGACGAGATTCCCTCGGACGAGCCGATCGCGCCGTCGAGCCTGAACCCGCAGTACCGCTTCGCCACCTTCATCGAGCGCAAGTCCAACGAGTTCGCCGCCGCCGCCGCCAAGCGGGTGGCCGAGAACCCGTCTCTCTCCTACAACCCGCTCTTCCTCTACGGCGGTGTGGGATTGGGCAAGACTCATCTGCTCCACGCGATCGGCCATGAGATCCAGCGGAGCCGGCCGCAGTTGCGCGTCCTCTACCTGGTGGCCGAGCAGTTCGTCAACGAACTTATCTTCTCCATCCGCACCGACCGCATGCCGGCCTTCCGCGAGCGTTACCGCACGATCGACGTCCTGATGATCGACGACGTGCAGTTCATTGCTGGCAAGGAGCGGACCCAGGAAGAGTTCTTCCACACCTTCAACACGCTCTACACGAGCCAGAAGCAGATCATCCTCTCCTCCGACGCCTCGCCACGGAACATTCCGACGCTGGAGGAGCGATTGCGCAGCCGGTTCGAGTGGGGGTTGATCGCCGACATCCAGCCGCCGGATCTCGAGACCAAGATGGCGATCCTCCAAGGCAAGGCGTCGGCCGAAGGGGTCCGGCTTCCAGAAGAGGTGGCGGAGTTCATCGCCCACCAGGTCAAGTCCAACATCCGTGAGCTCGAGGGCCTGCTGACCCGCGTCATGGCCTTCTCCTCGCTGACCGGCAAGCCGCTGTCTCCCGCCCTCGCCCGTGAGACGCTCAAGGACATTCTCCCCGAAGAAGGCAAGCGGCCCAACCCGAACGAGATCATCAAGTTCGTGGCCCGGCATTACGATCTGAAAGTCTCCGAGATCAAGAGCAAGAGCAACTCGCGCCAGATCGTCTTCCCCCGGCAGGTGGCGATGTACCTCTGCAAGAAGCTGACGGAGCTTTCTTTCCCGGACATCGGCAAACTTTTCAACGACAAGCATCACTCGACGGTTATGTACTCCTGCGAGACGGTGCAGAAGAAACGCGATTCCGATCCGGATCTCGACCGCACGCTGCAGAGCTTCGAGCAGCACTTTGCTTGATCATTCTCGGTACAAATCTTGCAGATCCCTTCTGCTGTTTTTGCGGGCCTTCGTCCGCTTGGGGAAAGCTTGTGCAACGCGCTCCGGAAGCCCTGTGGAGCGTCTGTGGAATTTTTCGGCCTTCCGGAGTTTTCCCCTGTCCTCCTCAGGCCGTCCACAGGTTCTGCACAGCCCGGGGGAGGAACCTAAAGTTCCATCGTTGAGGAACTTAAGCCCCCTTTCCTCCTTTCCGCAGCCCCTATTTACGACGACGTCTATGCTATATTCAGGTGTCTTCTAGACGGAGAAGAGTGGGAGAAGAGTGAATGGAAATCCGTGTCACCCGTAGTGAGTTTCTGGGCGAACTCGCCCCCATGCAGGGCATCGTCGAGCGCAAGACGACCATCCCGGTCCTCTCGCATCTGCTTCTAACGGTCCGGGAGGACAGGCTCCACCTGGCCGCGACGGACCTCGACGTTTCGTTGACCTCCTGGTGCGAGGCCGACGTGAAGCGCGAGGGCGGCATCGCCGTCCAAGCGAAGAAGCTGATGGAGATCATCCGCTCGCTCACCGGGGAGGAGGTCCTGCTGGTCCAGGAGGAGCCCCGGGTTCTCACCATCCGGGCCGGCAAGTCGCGCTTCCGCATCCACGGCCTCTCGCCGGACGATTTTCCCACCCTTCCTTCCGTCGAGGACGGCCGCCGCGTCGAGATCCCCTTCACGGAATTCCGGCGCATGGTCGCCAAGATCCTCTTCGCCGTCTCGGCCGAGGAGTCCCGCTTCCAATTGAACGGCGCGCTCCTGAAGCTCAAGGACGGCTCGCTGGAGATGGTGGCCACGGACGGCCACCGGCTGGCCCTTGTCGAAGGAGGCCTGGGCGGCGCGGGCAACGAGGATTCCGTGCTGGTGCCCCGGAAGGCCCTCCAGGAGCTTCAGCGCTTCGAGGGTGAGGGCAACCTGACCTACGGCCGCGGCGAGCACCACCTGTCCTTCGGCCTCGGCCGGCGCGAGTTGATCTGCCGCATCCTGGAGGGGACCTTCCCCGACTACGAGCGGGTCATCGCCAAGGACAACGACAAGAAGGTCCTCTTCAACCGCAAGCACCTGGTGGACGCCGTCCAGCGCGCCGCGCTCATGACCGGCGACCGTGCCCGCGCCGTGCGCCTCCAGTTCACCCCCGACCAGGTGGTGATCTCGGCCGTCAACTCCGATCTCGGCGAGGCGGTCGAAGAGGTCGCCTGCGACTACGACGGTCCCGAGTTCCGGGTGGGCATCAACCCGGATTACCTCACCCAGTTCCTGGCCGCCGTCGAGACCGAGAAGATCCGCCTGGAGCTCAAGGACGAGAACACGCAGTGCGTCGGCTATCCCATGGACGGGCCCGACACCCGCTATCTCTGCGTGATCATGCCCATGCGGATTTGAGGCGATCCTCCGATCGATGACAATGTAGGGGCTGTGTGGGCGCCCTTCTCACATCAGGGCGGCCACAGGGGGCCGCCCCTACGCCGATTCCATGCTCACCCACCTCGCCGCCCGTGACTTCCGCAACCTGGAGCCGCTCTCCTGGCGGCCTCAGGCCGGGTCTCATCTGCTCCTGGGCGGCAACGGCGCGGGCAAGACGAGCCTTCTGGAGGCCATCTACGTCCTCGCCACCACCCGGAGCTTCCGGGCCTCCCAGATCGCCGACTGCGCCCGCCACGGGGCTGGCTCCTTCCACGTTCAAGGGGAGATCGAGACCGACCGCCGCTCCACCCTGGAGGTGGGCTGGATGGAAGGCCAGCGGGTTCGGGCTCTGAACGGCAAGGTCACCCCGCTGGCCGAGCACCTGGCCGTGCTCCCCGTCGTGGCCTGGACGGCGGCGGCGGAGGCCGAGGTGCTGGTAGGAGCTCCCAAGGCCCGGCGGCGCTTCATGGACCGCGGCGTCGTGGGGGTCCGCCCGCCGGCCCTGGAGGTCCTGGGCCGCTACAGGGAAGCCCTGCGGCAGAAGCGCGGGCTCCTCCTTGGCGATCCCGCAGGCGCTGTGGGTATCGACATCTGGAACGAGATGCTGGCCGCCACCGCCGTGGACGTGATCTCCCAGCGCCACCGCTACGTCGAGTTGCTGAAGGTTCAGCTCGCCCAGGTGGTCGAGGCCTCCGGCTTCCCCTTCCCGCCCATCGAGCTGCGCTACCGCCCCTCGCCGGCAGATGGGCTGGAAGGCCAGCAGGTCATCGCTGGCGCCTTGGACCGGATCGCCGATCGCGAGCGCCGGCGCCAGATGCCCCTGCTGGGTCCCCACCGGGACGAGCTCGAGATCCTCTGGGGGGGCCACGAGATCCGCCGCGTGGCCTCGGCCGGAGAGAGAAAAGCCCTCTCCCTGATGCTCCTGGCCGCCCACGGCAGGGTCATGGAAGAGGCGGGGAGG
>CAXTNS010000088.1:0-10166 GCA_964245465.1 uncultured Thermoanaerobaculia bacterium | reverse complement strand
GCCTCTCTACCTCTTGGACGACATGGACGCCGAGCTCGCTCCGCCGACCGTGGCCTCGGTCTGGGGTGTCTTCCGTGAATCGGGCCAGATCATCGCCACCTCGAACCGGCCGCAGGTCTGGCTGACCCTGGAAGTGGGGACGATCTGGGAGATGGAAAGAGGGGAGATCCACCTGGTCTCGGAGTAGGAATCTCCAACCTTCCTTTTTTGTTGAAATCTTTGCCAATGACCTCGTTCCGGCGCTTCTTCCAGACATCCGGAAAATGAAACCTAAGCTGTTGAAATTTCAGCGCAAACCAGACTTGTTTCGTGCTATAATTTGTACATTCTCGGACCCCTTCATCCTGTGGGGTCCTCAGCAAGCCCAGAGATCCAGAAGGATCAGAGTGGAGATCTCGTTTTGACGAATCCGGCGAATCCAGAATCGACGTATACGGCTGAAAACATTCAGGTCTTGAAAGGCCTCGAGGCAGTCCGCAAGCGCCCTGGTATGTACATCGGGGATACGGATGACGCCTCCGGCCTGCACCATATGGTCTTCGAGGTCGTCGACAACTCGGTCGACGAAGCCCAGGCCGGCTACTGCTCGCGCATCGACGTCACCATCCATACCGACAACTCGGTCACGGTGGCGGACGACGGCCGTGGCATTCCGGTCGACATCCACAAGGAAGAGGGGCGCTCGGCGGCCGAGGTGATCATGACCGAGCTGCACTCGGGCGGAAAGTTCGACAAGAATTCCTACAAGGTGTCGGGCGGTCTGCACGGAGTGGGCGTCTCCGTCGTCAACGCCCTTTCCGAAACCCTGGAGCTCGAGATCAAGCGCGATGGCCAGGTCTGGTTCCAGACCTACCACCGGGGTCTGCCCCAGGGACCGATCCAGCCGGTCGGTACGAGCGATCGCACGGGGACCAAAGTCCGGTTCTGGCCGGACCCCGAGATCTTCGCCATCACCGAGTTCAACTACGAGACGCTGGCCCAGCGTCTGCGCGAGCAGTCCTTCCTGAACCGGGGTATCCACATCCACCTGACGGATGAGCGGACGGACAAGGAAGCCGACTTCGCCTACGCGGGCGGCATCTCCTCGTTCGTCGAGCACTTGAACCGCAACAAGGCGGCGCTTCACCCGCAGCCGATCCACCTCATGGACGTGCGCGACGACGGCACCGGCGCGGAGACGGTGGAAGTGGCCCTGCAGTGGAATGAGGGCTACCAGGAGCTCATCTACGCCTTCACCAACACGATCAACAACCGGGACGGCGGCACCCATCTCTCCGGTTTCAAGGCGGCGCTCACCCGCGCCATCAACGCCTACGCGGCTTCGAGCGGCCTGTCGAAGAACCTGAAGGAGAACCTCACGGGCGAGGACGTGCGCGAGGGCCTCACGGCCGTGATCTCCGTGCGCATCAAGGACCCCAAGTTCTCCTCCCAGACCAAGGACAAGCTCGTCTCCTCCGACGTCAAGGGCTGGATCGAGCAGGTCGTCTTCGAGCGGCTCTCCACCTACCTGGAGGAGAACCCGCGCGATGCCCGGCGGATCGTCGAGAAGTGCGTCGAGGCGGCGCACGCCCGCGAGGCGGCCAGGAAGGCCCGGGACCTGACGCGGAGGAAGGGAGCGCTCGACGCCTCGAACCTCCCCGGCAAGCTCGCCGACTGCTCGGAGCGCAACCCCGAGAACGCCGAGCTCTTCCTGGTCGAGGGAGATTCCGCCGGCGGCTCGGCCAAGCAGGGGCGCGACCGGAAGTTCCAGGCCATCCTGCCGCTCAAGGGCAAGATCCTGAATGTAGAGAAGGCGCGCTTCGACAAGATGCTCTCCTCTGACGAGATCAAGGTCATCATCACCGCGCTCGGCACCAGCATCGGCAAGGACGACTTCGACGTCTCCAAGCTGCGCTACCACAAGCTGATCATCATGTGCGACGCGGACGTGGACGGCAGCCATATCCGGACGCTCATCCTGACCTTCTTCTACCGTCAGATGCCGGAGATCATCCGCCGCGGCCATCTCTACATCGCGCAGCCGCCGCTCTATAAGGTTTCGCACGGCAAGAGCGAGGCCTACCTGAAAGATGACCGCGAGTACCAGGCCTTCCTGGTGGACCGCATCAAGGACGCCTGGGAGCTCGACATCGCGCACGGCGACGGCACGACTGGCAATGGAAACGGCGACGGCGGCCGGTTGACGGGCGCGCGGCTCGCGCACTTTCTGGAGAAGATGGCTCTCTTCCGTCAGAACCTCGACCGGCTCGTCTCGCGGGGTATTCCGTCGGACGCCATCAAGCTCGCGCTCCAGAACGGGATCAAGGACAAGATGTCTCTCACCGATCCGGAGAAAATCAAGCAGTTGTCGGAGCTGATCGAGGCCTCGGGTTTCCACGAGGTGCTCGTTGGTCAGGACGAGGAGCATGGAACTCTGTACGTCCGCTTCCTTTCGAAGCGTGACGGTGTCGAGCGCGAGATCCGCATCGACTGGAACCTGGTCACAAGCGCCGAGTACCGCGCCATGGCGAACAACCAGCTTGGTCTCGACGCGATCTCCGGCACCAGCTTCACGCTCGTCAAAGGCGAGAACGTCACGGTCCACGACACCTTGGAAGGAGCGCTTGAAACTCTTTACGACGGTGCCAAGAAGGGCCTCTCGATCCAGCGCTACAAGGGTCTCGGCGAAATGAACCCGACGCAGCTCTGGGAGACCACCATGGATCCCACCAAGCGCCGCCTCCTGCGCGTGCAGGTCGAGGACGACGTCGAAGCGGACTCCATCTTCACCGTCCTCATGGGCGACGAGGTCGAGCCCCGGCGGGCGTTCATTCAAGACAACGCGCTGGAAGTGCGGAACCTGGACGTATAGAGGATGACCGGTGGTCGATTGGGGCCGGTTTCAACCCACAGACTTTGAATATGACTTTGAACGAGACAAGCTTTTAGCACATGGAGTGACCTTTGAAGAGGCTAGTGAATGTTTTTTCTCCGATCGCCTCGTCCGCAGAAACAAGGACTTCAAGGATCGATACCAACTTACTGGGCGCACAGTCGGTGGTCGGCTTCTGAAGATCATCTTTCAACTCAAGCCCGGTAAGGTAATCCGCATCGTTACAGGATGGCCAGTATGAGCAAGAAGCGGCAGAAGCTTTCCTCGCAGGAGATCGACGAAATCGTGGTTGCCCAGGCGGACGACGAATCTGCCTGGGAGGAGCCTATACAGGTTCGTAGGCCGGAGTCCGAGTCCTACTCGCTGCCAGCCGATCTTGCTGCGCGAGCAGCGTTTCTGGCCCAACTTCACCGTGCACGAATTGAGGAATGGCTGACGCTCGTCATCCAAGAAAGGATAGAACTGGAAGAAGGCGCCTTTGCGGAAGCCAAACGAGCGTTGGCAAAGGATAATCGCGCCGCGCTGAACGTCGGCAGGTCCCTGAGAAAATAGCAATTACAGACAGTAATTAAAATTATGAACGATAACAACGATGACATGCTCCCCTTTGAGCAGCCGATTCCGGTCGGCATTGAAGAGGAGATGAAGCGCAGCTATCTCGATTACGCGATGAGCGTGATCATAGGCCGCGCGCTGCCCGACGTGCGCGACGGCTTGAAGCCCGTGCACCGGCGCGTGCTGTACGGCATGTGGGAGAGCGGCAACCGCTCGGACCGGCCCTACAAGAAATCGGCTCGCATCGTCGGCGATGTCATGGGTAAATATCATCCCCACGGCGACACCGCGATCTATGACACGGTGGTGCGCATGGCCCAGGATTTCGCCATGCGCTATCCGCTCGTGGACGGCCAGGGCAACTTCGGCTCGCTCGATGGTGACAACCCGGCGGCCATGCGGTATACCGAGGTGCGCCTGACCAAACTCGCCGAGGAGATGATCCGCGACGACATCGACAAGGAAACGGTGGACTGGGGTCCAAACTACGACGGCTCGGAGACCGAGCCGCTCGTGCTGCCGGCCCGCGTTCCCAACCTCCTGGTCAACGGCGCCGCCGGCATCGCGGTCGGCATGGCGACGAACATCCCGCCACACAACCTGGGCGAGGTGATCGATGCTCTGATGATGCTGATCGAAAATCCGGAGGTTACGATCAAAGAGCTGATGGCCGCGGTGCCCGGGCCGGACTTCCCGACGGCGGGATTCATCCATGGTCTCGACGGCATCCGCTCGGCCTATACGACCGGGCGCGGCATCATCCAGCTCCGGGCGCGGACCGAGGTTGAGACGCACGCGAAGAGCGAGCGGCAATCGATCATCGTCACCGAGATCCCCTACCAGGTCAACAAAGCACGGCTGATCGAGCGCATCGCCGAGCTGATCCGCGAGAAAAAGATTGAAGGGATTTCCGACCTGCGCGACGAGTCGGACCGCGAGGGCATCCGCATCGTGATCGAGGTGAAGCGCGACGCGATGCCGGAGATCATTCTGAACTCGCTGTACAAGATGACTCAGATGCAGACCACCTTCGGCATTATCCTGCTGGCGATCGTCGACAACCAGCCGAAGGTGATGACGCTCAAGGAGCTGCTCTACCACTTCCTCAACCATCGGAAGACGGTCATCATCCGGCGCACCCGGTACGATCTCAGGAAAGCCGAGGAGCGCGCTCATATTTTGGAAGGCATCCTCAAGGCCCTCGATCACCTGGACGAGGTGATCGCGACGATCCGCGCCAGCCAGACGCCCTCTGAGGCGAGGGAAAACCTGGTGGCCCGCTTCGCGCTCTCCGAGGTCCAGGCCCAGGCGATCCTCGACATGCGGCTCCAGCGCCTGACCGGCCTGGAGCGCGAGAAGGTGGTCGAGGAGTACAAGGAGCTGATGGTGCTGATCGAGCGGCTGCGCGCGATTCTCGGCTCGGACCGGCTGGTGCTGGAAGAGATCAAGCGCGAGCTTTCTGAGCTGAAGAGCGCCTACGGCGACAAGCGCCGCACCGAGATCATCCCCGAGACGAACGACATCTCGATCGAGGACATGATCGCGGACGAGCCGATGGTGATCACCGTCACCCAGTCCGGCTACATCAAGCGCTCGCCGCTGTCGCTCTACCGGGCGCAGGCGCGCGGCGGCAAGGGCCGCACGGGCATGGTGACCAAGGACGACGACTTCGTCGAGCACCTCTACGTGGCGACCGCTCACAGCTACATCCTGGTGTTCACTGAGAGCGGCCGGGTGCACTGGCTCAAGGTGCACGAGATCCCGGAGACCGGGCCGGCGGCGAAGGGCAAGGCGATCGTCAACCTGCTCAACCTGGAGTCGAGCGAACGGCTGGCGACCACGGTCGCGGTGCGCGAGTTCCGCGACGACCGCTATCTCGTCTTCGCGACGCAGAACGGCACGGTCAAGAAGACCGAGCTCTCGGCCTATGCCAACCCGCGGGTGGGCGGCATCATCGGCATCAACATCGACGTCGAGCTGGGCGACCGCCTGCTGGCCGTGCGCGAGACCGACGGCAAGAAGGACATCCTGTTCGCCACGGCGAAGGGCTTCTCCATCCGCTTCCCCGAGAGCGACGTCCGCTCGATGGGCCGGGCCACCTACGGCGTCAAGGGCATCGAGCTCCGCCCGGGCGACCGGGTGGTCACCATGGAAGAACTCGACCCCCACGGCCAGGTGCTCACCGTGACGGAGCGGGGCTACGGCAAGCGGACGCCCGTCGAGGACTACCGCCTGCAGGGCCGCGGCGGCCTCGGCATCATCAACCTCAAGGTGACGCCCAAGACGGGCGAGGTCGTGGGGGTGCGCTACGTCACTCCGGACGAAGGTCTGATGATCATCACCCAGGAGGGCATGATCATCCGGCTCAACGTCTCGGGGGTCCGCGAGGTCGGCCGCTCGGCCCAAGGCGTGAAGCTGATGAACCTCGACGGCGAGGACTGCATCGTGGCGGTGGCCAAGCTGGCCGAGAAGGACGAGGAGACGGAGATCGAGCTGGCCAAGGACGATGGCAGCCCCATGTCGGCCGAGCTCGAGCTCGAAGCGACAGAAGCTGACGAAACGGATAGCCTCGAAATTCTCGACGGTACCGACTTCGAGGACGGCGGGGGTGACGATGATGACGACGGCGACGGAGGTCCGGACGAGACGGTGCATTGAGGATCGTCCCCCTCGCAGGGTGCTAACCTAGTTACGGGAGAGGAGGACGAAACGATGCAGTTCTTTCTGGATACCGCCGAAATCAAGGAAATCGAGACCGGCCTCGAATGGGGCATGGTCGACGGCATCACCACCAATCCATCGCTGATCGCCAAGTCGGGCCGGCCGTACCTGGCGACGGTCCAGGAGATCGCCAAGCTGGTGCCGGGACCGGTCTCCGGCGAGGTGCTGGCGACGGAGTACGACGAGATCCTCACCCAGGGCCGCCGGCTCGCGGGCCTCGCGGAGAACGTGGTGGTGAAGGTGCCGCTCACGCCGGGCGGCCTGCGGGCGGTCGCGACGTTCAAGAAGGAGGGCATCCGCACCAACGTGACGCTCTGCTTCTCGGCCGCGCAGGCGCTGCTCGCGGCCAAGGCCGGCGCCGCCTACATCTCGCCGTTCGTCGGCCGGCTGGACGACGTCGCCGAGGACGGTATGGAGCTGATCGACAAGGTGGTGACGATCTACCGCAACTACGGCTTCGAAACCCAGGTGCTGGTGGCCTCGGTGCGGCATCCGGTCCACATCGTCCAGGCGGCCCTCATGGGCGCGGACGTGGCGACGATCCCCTTCAAGGTCCTGGAGCAGCTCTACAAGCACCCGCTCACCGAGATCGGCCTGGACCGTTTCACGGCCGATTGGAAGAAGACGGGCAAGAGCTTCGAAGAGTCGTAGGCCCTCTTGGAACCCAAACTACCCTCGCCGCTGGGACCCGGGCGGCTGTACCGCTTCGCCTGGGTTCTGTATCTGTTCATGGCCCTGGCGGGGATCCTCTGGATCGGTGTCCGGCAAGGGGCGATCCCCCTCTCGCTGTTCGTCGATCCGGAGGGCTGGTGGCTCGACCTTGGGCTGGGTCTGGGCGCGGGCCTGCTCCTCCTGACCGTCTGGTGGGCGGCCGAGCGCGTATTCCCGTTGGCGAAGGAGCTGGAGGTGCGGCTTGCGAGCGTGCTCGGGCCGATCACCGTTTCCGAGGCGATTGGGCTCGCCCTGCTCTCCGGCTTCGCCGAGGAGCTGTTCTTCCGGGGCGCCATCCAGGGGACTCTCGGATGGGTGGCGGCCACGATCCTGTTCGGGCTGCTGCACAGCGGACCGGGCCGGGCGTTCCGGCTGTGGACGGTGTTCGCTCTTGTGGCGGGGCTGGTCCTGGGCGGCCTCATGGCATGGCGAGGCCACCTCCTGGGGCCGGTCGCCGGGCATTTCCTGGTGAACGCCGTCAACCTGCGGCGCCTCGCCAGCCGGGCGGGGGACTCTGCTAGACTGCGCGAGGGCGAAGCCCAGAGCGAAAAGGAGAACTGAAGGGATGGGAAGAGACTCGCGGGACGTGCTCGCGCGGATCGATGCGGAAAAAGAGAGATACCTCGAGGAGCTGAAGGACTACATCCGCATCCCCTCGATCTCGACCGATCCGGACTACAAGGCCGAAGTGCTCCGCGGGGCGGAGTTCCTGGTCGCTAAGATGCGCGAGGCGGGCCTCACCACCGAGCGGATCGACACGGAGGGACACCCCCTGGTCTATGGCGAGTGGCTGGGAGCGCCGGGCAAGCCGACGGTGCTCTTCTACGGCCATTACGACGTGCAGCCGGTCGACCCCATCGAGCTGTGGCGCAATCCGCCCTTCGAGCCGACGGTCGAGGGGGACAAGCTGGTGGCCCGGGGCGCCACGGACGACAAGGGGCAGTCCTACACCCACGTCAAGGGCGTTGGGGCCATGCTCGCCGAGCGCGGCAGCCTGCCGGTGAACGTCAAGTTCCTGGTCGAGGGCGAGGAGGAGGCGGGCGGCCAGGCGATCGACGAGTACGTCCGCAAGGACGGCGGCAAGCGGCTGGCGGCCGACTGCGTCGTCATCTCCGACACCTCGCTCTACGCGCCGGGCCAGCCGTCGCTGATTTATGGTCTCAAAGGGCTGTGCTACATGGAGATCAAGGTCACCGGCCCCAACCGGGACCTCCATTCCGGCACCTTCGGTGGCGCGGTGTGGAACCCGCTCAACGCCCTCTGCCACATCGTCGACCGGCTGCGGGACACCGAGACGGGGAGGATCCTGATTCCTGGCTTCTACGACGACGTGCGCCCGCTGGAGGCCTGGGAGCGCGACGAGTTCGGCAAGCTCCCGTTCGACGAAAACGCCTACCGCCAAGACCTGGGGGTGCCGGAGCTGTTCGGCGAAGAGGGGTACACCACTCGCGAGCGCACCTGGGGCCGGCCGACGTGCGACGTCAACGGCATCTTCGGCGGCTACATGGGCAAGGGCGCCAAGACGGTGCTCCCCTCGTGGGGCGGCGCCAAGGTCTCGATGCGCCTGGTCCCCGACCAGGACCCGAAGAAGATCGCGCGGCTCTTCACCGACTACGTGCACTCGGTTGCGCCCAAGGGGGTCATGGTCGAGGTGACCAGCCTCCATGGCGCCGATCCCGTGGTCGTCGAGGCCAAAGGTCCCATCGTGGACGCCGCTCTGGACGCCATGCAGGAGATCTGGGGAGCGCGGCCGGTGCGCATCCGGGAGGGGGGATCGATTCCCATTGTCTCGACTTTCGCGTCGGTCCTGGGTTGCCCGGTGCTGCTGCTGGGCTTCGGGCTGAACGACGACGGCCTGCACTCTCCGAACGAAAAGTTCAACATCAGTCATTTCTATAATGGGATTCGATCCGTGGCACGGCTGCTGGATCGCTTGGGCGATCTATGAGGAGCAGGGACAATCTCGAGAAAGAGATCAAGTTTCCTGGAGCGGAGCTCGAGAAGCTGCGCGAGCGGCTGATCGAGCTGGAGGCCGAGCGGGTGGGACCTCCGGCCTTCGAAGACAACTGGATCCTGGACCGCGGCGGCGAGCTGATTTCGTCGGGCCGTATCCTCCGTTTGCGCACGGACGGCGGCCGCGCACGGCTGACGTTCAAGGGTCCCATGCGCTTGGAGGGCAACCTCAAGGTCCGCGAGGAGCGCGAAGTGGGCATCGAGAGCGCCGAGGAGGGTCGGGCGCTCCTGGAGAACCTGGGGTTCGAGGTGGTCCGGCGGTACCAGAAGGTCCGCGAGGAGTGGCATCTCGGGGGAGTGACCATCGCGCTCGACCACACGCCGATCGGCGACTTCGCCGAGTTCGAGGGCGACGGCGCCGAGACGGT
The DNA here is from genome assembly GCA_964245465.1 of uncultured Thermoanaerobaculia bacterium. Lineage (GTDB taxonomy): Bacteria > Acidobacteriota > Thermoanaerobaculia > Multivoradales > UBA5704 > DATARR01. Next base: position 926 of record CAXTNS010000088.1, on the reverse strand, counting down.
GGCCAAGCGTTGCGGCTTCGACCTCCAGAAGGCGGAGCGCCGTTCCTACCTGCGCCTTTATGAGGACCACCTCAAGCATCACCCGGATGATCCTCCCGAAATGGTGTTCCGGTAGCCTTTCCTTTCACGATTCCGCGGTGATTCATGCAGGGTAGGCGAATCCGCGCGCTGGTGCTCGCAGCGGGGCTGGGCACCCGGCTGCGTCCGCTGACCGAGCACACGCCGAAGCCGCTGCTGCCGGTGCGGGGGGTGCCCATCCTGGGCCATACGCTTGTGCAACTCGCGGCGTTCGGGTGTGAGGCCGCGGCGGTCAACCTCCACTACCTGGGATATCAGATCCGGCAGCGTTTCGGCGACTCCCACGCGGGCATGCCGCTCACCTGGGCGGAAGAGCCCGAGATCCTCGGCACGCTGGGAGCGCTCTACCCGCTCAAAGAGTTCTTCGCGCCGGCCGACCTGATCCTTCTCGTCAACGGCGACAGCCTCTGCCAGTGGCCGCTGCGGAAGCTCATCCGCCGGCATGTCGCGAGCGGCGCCCGTTCGACGCTCGTGCTGACCTCGCGGCCCGACCCGGCCTCGTTCGGCGGCGGTGTGGGGATCGACCGCTCGGGACGGATCCTTTCCTTCTGGCCAGGAGACCCGGAACGGGGGGAGGTGGCCCGGAGGTACGTCTTCGCCGGCGCGCACGCCTTCTCGCCGGATCTTCTCGCAGATGTCGGCCCCGGCAAGGCGGACATCGTGCGTGACCTCTACGTGCCCATGCTCGACCGCGGCGAGAGGATCGAGTCGGTCGTCGACTCGGGGCGCTGGCACGACACGGGGACGCCTCAGCGTTTCCTGGAGGCGGTCCTCGACTGGGCCCGCGCGGACTGGCCGGAACGGCTCTGGCGCCGGTCCTGGACGTCGCAGGAGGCGAGCCTGGGGAC
>CAXTNS010000087.1:10075-14719 GCA_964245465.1 uncultured Thermoanaerobaculia bacterium | reverse complement strand
GCGCGAGGTAGTGCGGCCGCGGTGGTGGGTCCTCTGGCTGCGGCTGATGCTCGCCCTGGTGGCGATGCAATACGGTTACTTCTGGATGAAAGTCTCGGTCCCGCTGGTCAATCCGCGGCTGTGGGACCACGCCCTCTGGCAGCTCGACACCTGGCTCCACTTCGGGATCTCGCCCTCGGTCTTCGTGGTCAACCTCTTCGCCGGCACGCCGCTGGTTCCGTGGCTCGACCGCTGGTACGGTCTGTGGGTCTCGACCGTCTTCTCCACGCTCACGTTCTGGAGCGCCGGTCTCGACGAGCGGCTGCGGCGCCGGGTCCTGCTGTCGAGCGTGCTGCTGTGGACGCTCGGCAGTTGGACCTACATGTCGGTACCCGCCCTGGGTCCGGCCTACCTGGAGCCACGGGTCTTCGAGCCTGTCCGCGATGAGATGCCGGGAGCCCACGGCGGGCAGCAGATCCTGTGGGAGAGCTATGCGCGCATCCTGGAGGGGCGGCGCACCGGGGCCCTGCGCCAGCTCAATCCGACCCGCGGCATTGCCGCCATGCCCAGCCTGCACGTGGGCCTCCACTTCTTCTTCTTCCTCTGGGCGCGCCGGCGGGCGCGCCCGCTCGTCGTGCCCTTCGCGCTCGCCACGGCCCTGACCTTCGCGGGCTCGATCCTCACGGGCTGGCACTACGCCGTGGACGGCTACGTGGGTATGCTCCTCGCCTGGATCTGCTACCGCATCGGCTGTTGGCGGGACGCAAGGGATCCGGCCGAGGACCCGGCCTTCCCCCAGCCGGGGCTGTGATACCGTTTCCGGTCCCAAACCCGCCAGCCGGCGGGCCGATTCGGAGTCATTTCGGAGCCAAAGCGATGACCGACGTCCAGGGACCCGGCCGGGTCCGTTTCGCCCCCTCGCCCACGGGTTTTTTTTTTTTGGGCGGCGCCCGCACCGCCATCTACAACGACCTGTTGCGGCAGAGCCTCGGCGGCGCCTTCATCCTGCGCATCGAAGATACCGACAAGGAGCGCTCCGACGAGGCCATGACTCTTCAGATCCAGTCCGCTCTCCATTGGATCGGCGTCGCCTGGGACGAGGGTCCGTTCCTCCAGAGCGAGCGCCTGCCCCGCCACCACGAGCGGGCCGGGGAGCTGCTGGCCGCCGGCAAGGCCTACCGCTGCTTCTGCACCCCCGAGGAGCTCGACGCCCAGCGCGAGGAGGCCCAGAAGCGGGGCGTCGCCTTCCGCTACCCGCGCACCTGCCTGCGCCTCTCCCCGGAAGAGGTCCAGGAGCGCCTGGCCGCCGGCAAGCCCTTCGCCGTGCGCTTCAGGATGCCGGACGAGAACATCACCTTCACCGACCTCGTGCGCGGCGACATGGACTTCCCGCCCGACGCGCTCGACGACTTCATCCTCCTGCGCTCCGACGGCAACCCCACCTACCACATGTCCGTGGTGGTGGACGACATCGACATGGCGGTCACCCACGTCCTCCGCGGCGAGGACCACCTGTCGAACACGCCCAAGCACATCCCCCTCTTCCGCGCCCTGGGTGGCACCGTGCCCACTTTCGGTCACCTGCCGCTGATCCTGGGGCCGGACAAGAAGCGCCTCTCCAAGCGCTACGGCGCCACCTCCGTCGAGGAGTTCCGCAACGAGGGCATCCTCCCCCAAGCGCTCTACAACTTCCTGGCCCTGCTCGGCTGGAACCCCGGGGACGACCGCGAGGTCCTCTCCCGCGACGAGATGATCCGCCTCTTCTCCGTCGACCGCCTGAACGCTTCGGCCGCCGTCTTCGACCGCGAGAAACTCTGGTGGATGAATTCGCAGTACCTCGTGGCGATGGACTACCAGGCTCTGCTCCCGCACCTGGAGCCCTTTCTGGCCCGGGCAGGCCTGGCGGACGCCGATGCAACCCGTCTCGAAGCCGCCGTGAACCTCCACCGGACCCGTGCCCGGACCTTGAAAGAGCTGGTGGAGCAGATCCTTCCTTACTTCCAGGACGAGATCGCCTACGACCCGGGAGCCGCCGCCAAGTTCCTCAAGGACCCCGCCTTGCCGGAGCTCCTGGAGGCGCTGCGGGACCGCTACGCCCAGCTCCCCGGCTTCAACAAGGACGCGCTGGAAGCCGCCCTGCGTACCCTCTCCGAAGAGCGGGGGGTCAAGGCGGGCGTCCTCATCCACCCCACGCGCATGGCCCTCTCGGGAGCCACTGGAGGCCCGCCCCTCTTCGACCTCGTCGAGCTGGTGGGCCGCGAGAGGACGCAGGGGCGGTTCGACCGCTTCCTCGCCTTCCTGCGGAAGGCCCCTCAGGGTTGACGCCAGGCGAGGCTTTTCGCTACCCTACTCGGCCAGTTCTACTGGGAGGTCGTTCAACGGTAGGACATGCGGCTCTGACCCGCAGAATCGGGGTTCGAATCCCTGCCTCCCAGCCACGCCAGATTTTCGTCCGCTAAGTCCCCTTCTTGCAATAGCTTACGAGCACCCCTGCCGCCGGATAGCCCCGGAGTGACGGTTTTGGGTGACGGCTCCGGAAATGCCACGAGTCCCGAGAGACGGGACACATCCGAACGCAGGTGCTCCATCTGGACCTTGGCGTAGATATGGGTGGTGGCGAGGTCGCGATGGCCCATGAGATCGGCGATGTTTGCGCGCGGCACGCCCGCCATCCGGAGGTGCGCCCCGAAGGAGTGCCGAAGAGCGTGAACCGTGGCCGCGGCCGGCTCGATACCGGCCCACCGGCAGATCTTCTTGAGCTTCGGCAGGAGGTGGTGTTCCTGGTTGCCGGCACGGTTCGCGGCCACCCACCGGTTGGAGCGGCGTTCGGCATACTCTTCGAGGAGCACCTCCCGGAGTGCGGGCGACATGGGAATGACCCGCTCATCCGTCTTCGGCTGCCATGACTCCTTGGCCTGGATCAGGATGACGCCGAGATCGAAGCGAACGTCGGTCCACTCCAGGTTTACAAGCTCCCCCCGCCGCATACCGGAAAGGAGCAGGATGGAGAAGATCCGCCGCTCCCAGGGTGAGCACGCGGCGAAGAACTGCCGGAGTTCGTCCGCGGTCATGAACTTGGGGAGGCTCCGCTTCGGCAAGCGGAACCGCTCCACGTTCTGCATGGGGGTGACGAAGAGGTAGTTTCGCTTAATACACCAGAGGAAGAAGGTCCGGAGTGTTTCAAGCTCGTAGTTCACCGTCTTCTTGGTCACCACCGGCTTCAGGCGCTTGCGGCCGAGCCAGCCGTACCGGGCGTTCGTGTCCCGGGTTGGGGCCTCGGGATGCTCCGCAAGCTTCCGGCGGAGTTCCTCCTCTTCAGCGAGGTCGGCTGCAATCTTCGCCGTAGCCTCAGTGATCTGCCCCTCCAGCCGCTGCCGCTTGTAGTCCTCCAGGTGGTGCGGCTTCACCTCCCGCAAGAGCTTAACGTCCGGGTGAAACTGCGGGAGGTAGCAGGCGGCAAAGGTGGCGAGCACCCGCGCATACCGCCGGTGGGTGGCCGGCGAACGGTTGAGGGCGAGGAACTGGTCGTACTCGCGGACCGCCTCAGTAACGGTCATCTGCTCGGGAGCCGCCCCGTGGAGGGCGAGTTGCCGCTTGAAGAGAGCGAGCGCGGCTTCCGCCTCACCCTTCGATTTTCCCGCGATGAAGCGGACCCGGTCTGGGCCGTTCCCATGGGTGAGTTCCCAGACGACCTTCCCGCTTCGAAGCTTTCGCTTGTGGATGCTTGCCAAGCCATCCTCCTTTCATCCGCGTGCGGCGAGGCGCTTGGCCTTCGCCAGGGTTTCAAGGTTCGAGACCGCGAGGAGGTCGAGCCAGCGGTCGATGTCTACCTTCCGGAAGCGAACCCGGCCGCCGAGTTTCAGGTACGGGATGGTGCTGGCGCTCGTCATCTTGTAGACCGAGGTCTTCGGGATGCCGAGATACGCCGCCACCTCCTCGATGCTCCAGAGTCCTTCCGCTGCTCCTCGCATGTTCGCCTCCGTCTCGCGGCCTGCCCGTCTCAGGGTTTGCCACGTCGTGAAGCGAGGTTGCGGTATGAATTTTGGGCTGTCAAGAGACAAATTATTTGTAATCAGTTACTTAGCTCTCCAGATGAGCCAGCAAACCGGGCAACGTACTTGGTATGTAGGGATAAATTTCTAAGCGTGTCCTCGCAAGTATCCATGAATCAGCAGGATACCATGTTCCTAACGATCCCCACTTGTCCCCGACACGTGCTCAATTCTTGGTCCTCGCATTCGCTCCTCCCAAGAATTTTCACCGTCCCGCCCTCGCCGCCCAAACAAGCCGCAAGCCAGCCCTTCTACGATCCCAATCGCACTCCCTCCCCTCGGCCATTCACCCACTCACATTGCAGCGCGTCGCCAGCGAGAAACGACGTTTCGTCGGCAAAAAGGAAGAGCCCCTGAAGGCTCGGCAGCATCCCAGCCGCCTCCACCAGCGGCTTCAGGCGCTTCTTGTCTGGGCTCTTCGTGACCGTGAGCACCCGGAAGGACTTAAAGCCGAAGTGCTTCGTGTGGAGCTCGCCCGCCGCCGTGGCGTGATAGGCGAGGAGCTTTCGGTAGACGGAGGTCTCCTTGAGGTTTCGCCGTACCACCGGCATCGTCCCGCGGTCCACTTCGAGGAAGAAGTAGGCTCGGTTCGCGCCCTCGGGCTTTTCGAGGT
>CAXTNS010000087.1:8105-10065 GCA_964245465.1 uncultured Thermoanaerobaculia bacterium | reverse complement strand
CCCGCCAGGAGTCCGGCTGCCGCTTTCGCCTCGTCTCTTCGGGAACCTTCGTCTCCAGGATCTCGCTCCAGGGGATCACCCGGACACTGCTGCTTGCCCGGCCAGATACTGTGAGGGCCACAAGGACGGACGAGACCGCCACCTCGTGCTCGATGTACTGGAGCTTGGGGATCTTTGGGACCCGGATACCAAGGAGGTCCGCCCCAGCCGAGCCCACGGCGTAGACCATGGGGCGTGAGCCGGGATTCCGAATGAGGTCCTCGATCTGGGTTCGGGGCCGGTCGAGGAAGCGGGCGTGGTAGAGGAGTTGGAGGCGGCGGAGCAGTTGCTGCGGACTGCCATCATCAAGAAGAGCGGCAATCTGGGCCGAAGTGAGGAGCCGGTGCTCGGCCACGAGCTCGATCACCTTCCGATCCCGCGAAGTAAGGATGAAGGGCCGGGGCTTCACCCGCCGGAATCGCGGCAGCCGCTTGGTACTCGTCTTCGTGCCCGCCATGGGCGACATGGTACGTCGCTGTGACGTTATTCGAGGAAGTTCTCGGGTTCTTCGATTCGGGTCGGACGCTGCTCAGGCTCTCGCTCTCGGGTAGGAGGCGGAGCCTTAGCGCCATACCTCTGCCAGGAGATCCGCATCACCTCATCCATTGCCACCCCGGGATCTTCGAGGCGAAACGGCGGCGGCATACGAAGGAGAACGGCCCGGCCGCCCGCGAGCTTGACATAGGCGTGGCCGGTGGGAAGCTCAAGGAGCTCCTCGGCCCCAATCGGTTCGTGGCGCACGTCGTCCTTCTTGACCGTCGTCCCGATGAACTCCTTCCGCACGACCTGGGCGTCTTTGGCTCCTAGGGCGAACGCCACGAGGGAGTTCACGTTGCCGAAAATCTCGCTTTGGAGGCCCATGGGAAGTTGGGCCGGGAATTGGTTCGCGAGGGTGAGCGAAAGGCCGTAGCGGCGGCCACGGGACAAGAGCTCCCGCCAGACGCCTTCGGCCATCCCGGCGACAGACTGGAACTCGTCGCAGTAGAGGTGGAAAGGCTCGGGTGAGGAGCCGGAAAGCTCTCGACGCATGAGTTCAAGCTGGAACTTGGAGAGGAACACCTGCCCGAAGAGGAGACGCGTCTCCTCCGAGAGGCCGTAGAGATCAAGGAAGAGGATCTGTCCCCGATTGAGGATCTTCCGGACGGAGAAGCTCGACTCGCCGTGACAGAGCGCCCGGCGCACCGGAGCCGGCCGCAGAAACTGGTCCAGGCGGTTCTGGATCGGGAGGTCGGCTCCCTTTGGGTAGCGAGGATAGGTCTCAAGCCAGAACTCTCGGACGTAAGGATCTCGCGCGGCCGTCGCGACCTCGTACCGGAAGGTCTCATCCTCAAGCAGGCGCTTCAGATCCCAGAGGGTTGCACCCGGGCGCCCGACGAGAGCGGCAAAACCGTTCTGGAGGATGGGTTGCATCCGCGGCCCAAGATCGTCGTCTCCAAGGGACCGTTTAAAGATGGTAAAGAGATCTTCGGCCGCCCGGTTCGGGTCATCTCCCGGCTCGACCGAAAGAGGGTTCAGGGTGAGCGGGCAGTCCGGGTGCGCGGGGGCGAAGTAGACCACCTCCTCCCGGCGCTCCGGCGGCACAAGGGCAAGAAGCCGGCCGAAAAACTCTCCCTCTGGGGCGATGACTCCGACACCCTGTCCTTCGCTGAGGTCGTGGGCGATGAGGTGCTCAAGGTAGGTGGTCTTCCCCGAGCCGGTCTTCCCGATGACGTAGAGGTGTCGCCGCCGCTCCTTGGGTGGCAAGGCGGGCGCGGGCATCGGCGGGTTGCCGAACTCCCCGAGGCTCGGGACTGATCTTAGCGTTTCGGCCACCGCCGCGAGGATTTCCTCGGCCGTGGTGTCCGCCGGGCGCGGAGTGGGGAGGAAGGGAAAGAAATCCCGGATGGCAAGCCAGAGGGCGGTCGCATCGCGGGCCTCGGCC
>CAXTNS010000087.1:0-8095 GCA_964245465.1 uncultured Thermoanaerobaculia bacterium | reverse complement strand
GCTCCTTTCTTGGCCCGCCCCGGCTCGGGCCACAATCTCCCGGTGCTCGCGCCTTCGCCTTCTCCCCTCTGCCACGAAGATCCAGATGACTGCAACGGCGAGCACGCTCGCGACAAGGAGGGCGATGTTGCAGCCGAGGTCTGGCATCAGGCGGCGCCAGCGCGAGTCGGCTCGAAGAACACCTCCCGGGGATTGAGATCATGGGGCACCGGAACGCTCCGGGCCTCAAGGTGCCGGGCGAGAGCAGCGCGCACCGAGCGTTTCACCACCTCCTCGAAGCAGTCCATGATGGTCTCATAGAGGAAGCCCGTCGTGACCTTCGTCGTGGGGGCGACGCTTGTACGAGCAGAGGCGTGGAAGCTCCCACCGATCTGGTATCCAAGCACGTTCATGGAGTGGCCGCGGAACGAGATCCGGAGCGCCTGCGTCTTGTCTCCCTTATTGAAGAACATCTTGGTGGACTCCACCTCCTGCACCCAGTCGTACTTCACGTCCGTAAGCTCCCGCTTGTTGATCTCCTCGACAACCAGGTTGTAGAACTCCTGAGGGTCCCCGCGGAAGTCATCGATCAAGACGTAGACGCCCATAAACTTCTCCTTTCTAAGTTCTATTTGAAGATGCCCAGTCAAAAAGCAATTCTCATCTGTTCACCTAATATTCTGGTAATCGGGCATTTCGGTGCGCATAGGCACTGTCTATTAATTACACGTCGCACCTATCACCTAGCAAGATGGAGTTCCCCCGGCAACTACAAGCGCAAAGGAGAATCGGGAAGCTTCAATCCGATGCCAAGCTTGATGACACTGTTCTTCGCTTTAGTATCTGGGCGTAGAAGCTCCTTGGTAGGAGAAATACTGTGGACGAACACACGCCTATAACCGATCTCCTTGGAGCATGCGCGGATGGGGATCGCGAGGCGCTCGATGAGCTCAAGAAGGTCGTCTATGCAGAGCTGTGCGAGAGAGCCAGGCGGGCCATGGCCCGGGAACGCGCTACACACACCCTTGAACCCACGGCTCTTGTCAACGAGGTATATCTCCGATTGCTTCGGTTGAAGCAGGTTTCCTGGGAGAGCCGGAGCCCGTTCTTTGCCTTCGCCGCTCGCCTCATGCGGCGGATCCTGGTAGAGCACGCTCGTGCTGTGGGAGCGCAAAAGCGGGGCGGCGAGTCCACCCGCATCGCGCTTTGCCATGCCGAAATGCTCGTTGAAGCCCCCGTTCTCGATACCCTCATTCTTGATGAGGCGCTTGAGAAGCTTGAAGCCGTCGATCCCCGCCTTGTCCGAATCATCGAACTGCGGTTTTTCACGGGACTTACCGAAGAAGAAACCGCGACAACCCTTGGCATCGGCCGCGCGACGGTGCAGCGAGAGTGGGCGGTGGCGAAGCGGCTACTCGCCCCACTGCTTGCGTAAGTGGAGAACCGCTGATGGATCTAGCCCGCTGGATGGAAATCAAGCGGCTGCTGCAGGAAGCGCTTGACCTACCTCCCGAGGACCGCCAAGCCCATTTAGCCGCAGTTGCCGATGATGACCTACGGCAGGAGGCAGAAGCCCTCCTTTCTGTCTCGACTGCCCGAGCCGATCTCCTCGATCACTACCGGGTGCTCCCCCCGAGAGACTCCGAGATTCCTCTTCGAAGCGGCGATCGTATCGAAAGCTACATTGTTCTTCATTCACTCGGCCACGGCGGAATGAGCGCCGTGTATCTGGCCGAGGACGCCAAGAACGATCGGCTTGTGGCTCTCAAGCTCCTGTCTTCCCGAAACTCTCGCATGGCGACCAGTGAGCACAAGCTTTTGGCGCGGCTCTCCCATCCCAACATTGCAACCCTCTTCGACAGCGGGACGACAGAAACGGGACTTAGGTACGTCGCCATGGAGTACGTTAAGGGTACACCAATCACGACCTACTGCGAGGAGCACTGTTCGACGCTCCGGAGCCGTCTCGAACTCTTCCAGAAGGTCTGCGCCGCGGTGGCCTATGCCCATCAGCACCTCATCGTGCACCGCGACCTCAAGCCAAGCAACATCCTCGTTACCGAAGCGGGCGAGCCGAAACTCCTCGACTTCGGCATCGCCAAGCTCCTATCCCCCGGCACCTCTGATGTAACGCTTACTCGACTCGAAGAGCGTCCCCTTACCGTGGCGTTCGCGAGTCCCGAACAGCTCGGCGGCGAGCACACGGCCACCGCAACCGACATCTACTCGCTTGGAGTCCTCCTTACCTTCCTGCTCACTGGTCGGCTCCCTTATAAGGTGAAGAGCACGTACGATCTGCCTTGGGCGATCCGCAACCTTGAACCGGAGAAGCCGAGTACCCTGGTACCTCTTGAGGAGCCGTCGGCCGCCGAGGGTACCAACAGCAGATTGCCGCGAGGTCCTGCCCTACCGGAAGAGAATCCGCGGAGGCTCCGCAGACGACTTCAAGGCGACCTCGACGCTATCGTTCTGCGGACGCTTCGCAAAGAACCGGATCGCCGATACCGCACCATTGCCGAGTTCTCTGAAGACATCCGTCGCTATCTCGCGAGCGAGCCCGTTTCCGCCCGTCGCGGCACCCGCCGCTACCGGGCCACGAAGTTCATCGAGCGGCACCGGTACGGCGTATTCGGCGGAACGGTCGCACTCGCAGTCTTGTGCGCCTTCGCCGTCATTCTCGGCTTCCAACAGCGCGAGACCATCCGGGAGCGCGACAAGGCCCGCCGTGAAGCCGAGCGGGCGGCAGCCGTGGCCGCATTTCTCGTCGATATGTTCAAGGTTTCAAATCCCTTGACGGGCAGCGGTCGTACCGTCACGGCTCACGAGATCCTCGACAACGCCGTTGACCAGATCAATGCCGCGCCGCCTGCCACTTCGGAGGTGCGAGGTACCCTATTGCACTCTCTTGGTAAGATCTATTTCAATCTCGGTCTCTATACATCCGCGGAAACGCTTCTGACACCGGCGTTAACCAATCTTTCCGTGAGCGGCGACCGTACTCTCATTACAGAAACGCTCACCGATCTTGCCCGAGTGCACTATCATCAGGGCCGGTACCGCGAAGCCGAGCAGACCATTTTGAAGACCAGGGCTGCAGAACAATACCTCGGCCGTGAGGACAGATATCAGAAGGCCGAACGGGAGTCTCTCCTCGGCGATATTGCGTTCACCTATGGAGACTTCTTGAAGGCGGAACGCCTCTTCCGAGAGGTTCTCACACTACGAACAAGCGCCTACGGGAACTACCACCCGGCAGTTGCTGGAGCGGTGAGTGACCTCGCCTGTGCTCTCCACGAGCAGGGCCGGCTTGGCGAAGCTGCAACCCTCCACGAGTATGCACTCACCATTCGTCGGAAGCTGTACGCAGAGAATCATGCCGATGTGGTGCAATCAATTCATAACCTCGCGCGCCTCGAAGAGGATCGAGGAAACCTGCCTGCTGCACGCGACCTTTATCAGTTACTCTCTCACGCAGAAGGCACGCTCGGCTCGTACGATCTCACGATGGCGCGTATCTGTCAGGGTAGGGGCTCTCTGCTCATTGCTCGCGAGGAGTACGGCCGAGCGGCACTCGAATTTAGCGAAAGCCTCCTCATACGGCGGCGCCTGCTTCCTGACAACCACCCGGACATTGCGCGATCCCTCGCCGAACTCGGGCGACTAGCGCATATACTCAAGCGCTACTCTGAAGCCGAGTTTGCCTATCGCGACAGCATAGAACGGCTGGATTGGGTACTTGGACAGAACTATCCTGACCGGATCGCAGTAGCGAACAACTTGGCAGCCCTCCTTGCCGAGCAAAAGCGTACCGACGAGGCCGAAGCCCTATGGCGCGATCTTCTGCGCCGATCCGCTCTGCGAACTCTCCGTCCGACTATAGGTCATGCGCTCCGCAGAAATCTGACTACACTCCTTCACGAGAAACATCGGCTTGGCAGGGGCGGAACATATAATCTGCTCGATGTCTCTACACTCGATCTTGCTGAGCCGAGTCCGCTTGCGCCTCATCGCAAGTTTGTAGAGAGGCGTACGACAGGCGCTCCGCAGAAAGTAGTGATCTTCTTTGACGATTTCGACGACGGCAGGATTGATCGAACAAAATGGGAGTACGGCAGTTCCGTCGTAGAGCAAGGCGGCGAGTTACGGGTTCGGGTAGCGGTACAAGATCGGCCAGGATGGGCGCGTACCCGCCCGTTTGCGATAGACCCTAAACGACCTCTGACAATTAGCCGCCGGGCCAAAGTATATGCAGCCAACCAATACTTCGACGGCACAATGTACATCGATGTCACCGGGTATCCAGAGCGGCGCTTCGGAATAAGCTACGCGAAGTATTCCTACACCGGAGACGGCAACTCCGCGGTTAGGGGCTTCTCGCTTTTTAGGCGGGATTCCAATCCTCACACTTTCGCCGGCAGGCAAACTAATGTCAGTAAACTCCTTGCACCAATCTGGGGTGCATGGTTCGAAGAGGAACTCATCTACGATCCTCGAAACGGCGAGGTCAGCTACGCACTCAACGGAACAGAGCACCTTGTCTATAACGTTGGTCCCCTACCGCCGAATGCCTCGTCCATGACAATATCCTTCGGCACATGGGGCTGGTACACCGGGCACTACCACTACGTCGATAGGCTGGTGGTGAGGCAGTAGAGTTTCGCCAACACTTCACCCTGGTGCTGCAATGGCCTAGATCTGCTCAGCACTAGTAAATTCAAACGACCTTGATATCTGTGACGCAACCCGATCCCATACAGGATAATGAATTATATACTTCGCGTCTCCGTGCCCGAGCAGAATGTAGACATGGACACCACTCAGGCTATACTCCACAAACGGAGACGCAAATCCGTCAGTCAGCGTAAAAGAATAGGCAGTTGTTCCGGCGAAGGAAATCTGCCTTAAATCCCCAACTTGCCGCCTTACATTTTTTGCCGAGCGAGCAGCAACTTGGTATTCACGCACAGCCTCAGCAAACAACTTCGCATCAAGAGCCGCAAGCCTGTTTACCTCAAGGCCTACCTGATCATCAGCCCTAAACTTACTCGTTCTCCACGATGAAATATACAACGCCCCCATATGGAGATCTCCTGCGCCAGACAGGGTTCCCGGTGCGTCTGTTACAAGGTAGATTCCCGCTGGGTATCTCAAACGGTATTCATACTCGGCGTTCTCGTATGTACGCCACTCGTTTTGGCTAGCCATGCGCCCAAACCATTGCCTGATCTGAAGAAAAATGATAGCGATTCCGATCAAGACGCTAACCCACACAATGATCTTGTCTTTGCAGCCCATTTACAGACTATAATACAGAAGCCAGGGCTTGTTCACAAAGCAGCAGAGCAAGAACTCTGCTGCCTCCTCACGGGATTCAGAACGCGGTGTTAAGCGAGCGGTAGTATTTAATCCAGTCTCCGGGCTTGCCGCTCGCGTCGGCAGAGCATTCGGTCTGGTAACTCTTAAGGAGCCTCCCGTCCATGATCACCTTGGTCAGTTCCGAAATTGTAGAGAGACCACTATCGTTATAGCGCACGCCAAAGTGAAGATGAATTCCAGTGCTAGTAGCATTACCATACTGATCTCTCCCTGTAGTACCCATTATGCCAATCTGTTCACCTTGAATAACGGGCTTCCCCTCATATGCCCAGGCCGATGGGTTGGTTTTTAAATGAAGATATCTAGTTGCGTACCCACCGCCATGATCTATAACCACGTAATACCCATTAGGGTGACCCTCATTTTCACCGACCAACGAGACAGTTCCTCCGGCTGCCGCGAGCACAGGAACATTGCTTGTCTCGGTATATATCGCAGCCCCAGGGTCAGGCATGTTCTTCCAGGAAAAGTCAATTGAAAAATAGTTTCCCGTGCTGTCCATATGATATATATCAGGCCAGAATGCTCCTTCACCTTTACACTCATACCCGCCGACCTCATTCGTAACTAGCCATTGATGGTTTCCTGGCAAAGGCATCTTGAGTTCCAATGTCGGAGTAAAATCAAATTGCAAGACTGGACGCACTCCTGCCGTAAACCGTGAGCTTCGAAAGGAGGTAAATCTATTGTCAGTGTACTGCGGGGCCATCATGACTCCATTATTCTCCACGACATCACTTGTGTTTTTCCATTCGTTATACCAAGGAGTAAATATAATCCCCCAAGAGCTACCAGGACTTGGAGGGCTAAACCATCCGGCACAGTTGAGCAGTGAGGGTTGATTGTCCCATGTCATTGATGGAGTCCACGAGCTACCCACCTTGCAGAATCTAAAAGGGGTTATACTTGAGCTATCCCCACGATTATATGTTTTTAGCCGAAGTATTACTTGCGAAGGATTGTAGGGAAGGCCCGAGACATCAAACTTAATGTATGTCCGGTACTCGTCGCCCCATCCACCTACCTGGAGCCTTTCGTCATCACGTTTAAGCTTCATCCCGTAGAAGACATTGGTTATCCAGCCATCCCACAGATGTACAATGTCAATACTCTGCGGCATAGGGCTACCATTGTGTTTATACAGAGGATACGGGGTTGGTTCATAATAGAATGTTCCCGCATATACCGACTGGCCAAAAAGAACGCCCAAGATGAGCATGACAATTAAACGTTTCATGTGCACGTCTCCTGTATTATTCCGTGATTGTTGTTAGACCCTGTAAAGCCGATTTAGGCCTTGGTCCACCTACTCAAGCGAGAACCATAGAAGAAAAGCCTCAGGCCCAGATATTAGGCACTGCGATCGAGGCCCATCCCAGGTGAGCAGCACGTCCTACTGCCATGTTTCTGTCCACGCACTAAACGCCCTACTCGGCTCCCCCTCAATCATGAGCCGCAGATAGACCGAGAAGTTTGGGAGAGACAGGAGGTCCTCCGCCTCAAACTTCGGCGAAAGCTCCCGCGCGACGATCGGGGCGTCCAAGGCTCCCACCCGAAACGAGACGAACGTCCCCACGTTCCCAAAGACCGCATCCCGGATCTCAGTCTCAAGCTGAGAGAGGTACTGGTGCGCGAGGATAAGATTCACCCGGTACTTCCGGAGCTCCGCGAGCATGGTCGCCAAGGTGAGGGTGGCGAAGGCGTGAAACTCATCGAGGTAGACGTAGAAGTCCCGCCGCTCCTCTTGTGGCTGGTCTGCGCGGCCAAGTCCCGCAAGCGAGAGATGCGAGACCAAGAGCGAGCCGAGGAGCGAAGCCGGCCCCTCTCCGATTCTCCCTTTGGCGAGGTTCACCACGAGGATCTTTCCCTCGTCCATGACGTGGCGGAGATTGAAGGAGCTTCGCTCTCCCGTGAGGATGGAGTGGAGCAGCGGGTCTGTGAGGAAGGCGCCCACCTTGTTGAGAAGCGGGGCCGTCACCACAGCCCGGAACGCCGGCGAGTATCCGGCAAACTCCTTCTCCCAAAACGTCCGTACCGTCTCATTCGAGAGCTTGGTCGTTACCATCCTCCGGAAGTCCCGATCTCCAAGAAGACGCGGGATGTCCGCGAAAGTGCCGTTCTCCATCTCAAGGAGCGCGAAGACGACGTTCCGGAGCAGGTGCTCCAAGCGCGGTCCCCAATCATCCGGCCAGAGTTTCTTGAAGACCTCGACAAGACCTGCCGCGGCGAGCGCCCGCCGTTCTTCCGGTATGCCGGCGAAGGGATTGAAGTGCCAGGCGAAAGAGCGATCCGGCACGTTGAGGTAGATGAGGTCTCTTCTCCGTGCGGGAGGAACCTGGACCACGACAGCTTCGGCAAGATCCCCGTGCGGGTCAAAGAGGGCGAGCCCCTCGCCGGCTGCTATGTCGTGGAGGATAAGGGTCTTGAGAAGCGTGGACTTGCCGGTACCAGTCTTCCCGATGATGTACATGTGGCTCCGACGGTCCGCCCGCCGGATACCGAAGCGCACCCCCGCAATGCGGTGATTGGTTCGGGCGAAGTAGGTGATGTCGCGATCTCGGTCCATCCCTTCATCGTGCCCGTCCTCACCCCATTACCCAAGAGACTGCGGTTTGCCAGGGCGGCACCCGCACCCCTCTAATCACTATGAGAAAAGCCCCCGAGGATTCGGGAGCCAAAAAAAGAAGTATCTGTTTACCGCCCTAGTGGCACCCTCTTCCCTGAGCTTGGCGCGCACGGC
>CAXTNS010000086.1:0-14727 GCA_964245465.1 uncultured Thermoanaerobaculia bacterium | reverse complement strand
GTTGCGACGGCCCGTTGTACGTGTACGACGAGCTGTCGTACCTCTACAACGCTCCGTCGGCGGCTACGACGGCCCGTCGTCAGTTGCGACAGCCCGTTGTACGTGTACGACGAGCTGTCGTACCTCTACAACGCTCCGTCGGCGGCTACGACAGCCCGTCGTCAGTTGCGACGGTCCGTTGTATGTGTACGACGAGCTGTCGCACCTCTACAACGCTCCATCGGCGGCTACGACGGCCCGTCGTCGGTTGCGACGGCCCGTTGTACGTGTACGACGAGCTGTCGTACCTCTACAACGCTCCATCGGCGGCTACGACGGCCTGTCGTCGGTTGCGACGGCCCATCGCCGGACTGCGACGGAACGTCGTCCACAAGAAGACGCCTACGCCGGCCGCACCGCCCCGTCCGCCACGGCGGGCATGGGGACGGACCTGGCGGGCTGGACGGCGCGGATCACGTCGAGGAGCTGCTGGCGGACGGTCTCGCGGGAGTAGTCCGTGGCGAGGCGGCGGCGGCCGTTCTCGACCAGCCAGCGGCGGGCCGACGGGTTGTCCAGGAGGTCCTGGACGGCGGCCACCCATTCGACGGGGTGCTGGCCGACCAGCAGGAAGTCTTCTCCCTGGCGGCCGGAGGTGCCGGCCACGGCCCAGGAGGAGGCCAGCACGGGCACGCCCACCGCCCAGGCCTCCAGCACCTTGATCGGCACGCCCGAGCCGCAACGCATGGGCGCGATCGCCAGCGTGGCCTGGGAGAGGACGGAGCGCATGTCCCGCGGCGACTCGATGAGCCGCGCCCCGGCCTTCTCGATGCCGCGGCGGAGCCCGGGCGAGGGACGATCGCCGGCCACCACCAGGCGCACGTCCGGGCGGACGCGGCGCAGTTGGGGCCAGACATCGCGCAGCCACCAGGTGATGGCGTCTGCGTTGACGAAGTAGCCGAGATTGCCCGTCATGACCAGCGCGGGCCCCACGTCCCCCTCGCGCCAGAGCTTCTCGTCGTCGAGGGGTGGATCGAACTTGCGGTCGCGCACCGAGAGGCGCACCACGACCGCCTTGGCCGCCAGGTCCGGCGGCAGGCGGTTGGCGAGCGCCTGGCGGTCCCGCTCGCAGACCACGAGCATCCGCTCCGCCCGCTCGGCCAGCCGCCGTTCAGCGATCGCCAGGAGACGGGCTTCCATCTTGAGGATGGGCGCGAGCCAGCGACGGTCCACGTCGGCCCGCAGCGAGAAATTGAGCGAGAGGCTGTCGATCAGGTCCACCACGATGGGCGTGTCGCCGAAGTCGTCCAGGTGGCTCGCGAGGCGGACAAGTTGGAGGATCCCCAGGTCATGCTTCGGGGCGAGCTCTCGCAGCCTTCGTCCGAGATCCGGCTGGAAGAAGGGACCGGTCTGGAGCGGCAGGAGCTTGACCATGGCCCGCGCCATGCCCTGGAGGAAGGCGGGGCCGCCGCCGGCCTTGTAGAGCTCGATCCGGTAGGGCGTCTCCGTGGGCGGTGGGGGCTGCCCCCTGCCCGGCGCCGGCGCGAGGAGGGTCACCTCGTGCTCCCCCGCCAGGAAGTCGAGCATCTGCACCGCCCGCATCTGGTCCCCCCGCCGGGGCGGCCAGGGGTAGCGGGAGGTGGCGAGGAGGATCTTCATCGAGAACCCTGAGAGATCCTCAGTTTACCGGTTTCCAGCCTTCAGACGAGCTTCAGCAGGTGCCCGAGCTTGTCACGCTTGGTCCGGAGGTAGGCGCGGCTCGACTCCGTGGGCGGCACCTCCAGGGGCAACCGCTCGACGATCTCCAGGCCGTAGCCGTGGAGGCCGATGTACTTGCTGGGGTTGTTCGTCATCAGCCGCATCTTGCGCACTCCCAGATCGCGCAGGATCTGGGCGCCAATGCCGTAGTCCCGCTGGTCGGGCCGGAAGCCCAGCCGCTCGTTGGCCTCGACGGTGTCGTGCCCCTGCTCCTGGAGCTCGTAGGCGCGGAGCTTGTTCATGAGGCCGATCCCGCGCCCCTCCTGGAGGAGGTAGAGGAGCACGCCCTTGCCCTCCTGGGCGATGCGCTCCAGGGCCCGCTCGAGCTGCGGGCCGCAGTCGCACCGGCAGGAGCCGAAGATGTCGCCCGTCAGGCATTGGCTGTGGACCCGCACCAGGGTCGGCTCCTCGGGTTCGACGTCGCCCATGACGAGGGCCACGTTCTCGTCGTCCGTCACGTCCGAGCGGTAGGCGTGGATGCGGAAGTCGCCGAACACCGTGGGCAGCTTGGGCGAGGCGATCTTCTTCACCAGGGTCTCGTGGCGGAGGCGGTAGCTGATGAGGTCGGAGACCGTGATCATCAGCAGGCCGTGCTCCTGGGCCACCTTGGCGAGGTCCGGCACGCGGGCCATTGTGCCGTCGTCGTTCATGATCTCGCAGATCACGCCGGCCGGCTTCAGGCCCGCCAGGGCGGCGAGGTCGACGGACCCCTCGGTCTGGCCGGCGCGTTTGAGGACGCCGCCCTTCTTCGCCCGCAGGGGGAAGACGTGGCCCGGGCGCAGCAGGTCCTCCGGCCGGGTCGCCGGATCGATGGCGGTGAGGATGGTGGCGGCGCGGTCGGCGGCCGAGATGCCGGTCGTCACCTTGCCGCGGGCCTCGATGGAGATGGTGAAGGCGGTGCCGAAGGTCGAGGTGCTGTCCTCCACCATGAGGGGGAGCTCGAGCTCGCGGCAGCGCTCCTCGCTCAAGGCGAGGCAGATCAGGCCGCGCCCATGCTTGGCCATGAAGTTGATGGCCGCCGGGGTGACCTTCTCGGCCGCGATGGCGAAGTCGCCCTCGTTCTCGCGGTCCTCGTCGTCGCAGAGGATGACGATCTCGCCCTGGCGGAAACGCTCGACCGCCTCTTCGATGGAGGCGAAGGGGTTGTGGTTGGTCATGGCGGTAAGAAGCTTTCTCGTCTCACGGCGGCCCTGCCGCTCGCTGGCGTAGAGGGAAAGATGAGCGCGGGTACGCCCTGTGGAGTGTACGGTGCCGCGGGGTGGCGGTCAACCGCGGGGGGGGGGGCGCGGGGAGCCCGCCGCCCTACCCCGCCAGGGATTGAAATCCCTGGCTACCGACGGTGGTCCCTGACGGGACCGCGGGCTCAACCTCTCCGGTCCTGTTCTCTACATGACCCGGTACTTGACCACCGCCTTGACGAGGTCGGGGGGCTCGACCTTGTCGTCCGCTCCGGGGGTGGTCCCGTCCTTGAACCGCCATTCCAGCTTCGGCTTGGCCGTAGGCGGAGCCGAAGAGGAGTCGGAGGGAGAACCGGCCAGGTTGTAGCTGCAGGCCATGAGGGCGAGGCACAGCGCAGCGAGGATGGGCTTGCGCATGGGGTCTCCATATCAGCTCAGCACGAAAGGAATCTGTTCGGCTGCTACCGGCGTGAAAAGCAGAAGGGTCCGAAAAGCGGCTTTGTGCTCGGCGGGATCGGGGTCCGGATGGACGTAGAGCTCCGCTATGAGATCGCGCCAACGGAGCAGCTCTCGCCTCAGTGTCGAGCGCTGTTGGACCTCTACGGTCAGGTCGACCAAGCGAAGGACCCGCTCGTAGGCGAGACGCAACCCGGAGATGTCCCGCAGATCCATCTGCCTCTTGGCTCGATTCATCTCATTTCCGATCATGAGGATCTGCTGGTCCAGACTGAAGGTCGACCAGCGTTCGGGAGACAAGGAAGCGTGCTGAGTCATTCGAGTGGCTCTCCCCTACCGATCAGGGCGAAGGTGATCTCGCGAACCCGGTCACGGATTCGAGGATCTTGGATCAACATGCCCCGGTTCGATTGAGCCGGCCGGATGTTGATGAGAGCGGTGTATTCAATGCAGCCCTCCTCTCCCTTGCCGGGATAGTAGTTCACCCCCCACAGGTCGGCTTGCCGGCTGCCGGAGTCCAGGAGGATCTGTTCCGCGTCAGCGTGAAGCTCGCCTCCGACCGCGGCGATCCCCTTCTCAATGTCGGCCACGTACTTCACCATGTCCCCAAAGTACAGGCGGACCAGGCGAGCCAAATCCTGAGGACTTATCCTTCGGTCCAAAACGACGATACCTGGTGCGGTCTCCATCTTCGCATCCTACGACGATCGCCCGCGGATGGAACTCCAGCGGCGCGCCGTCCCCATCAGATAGAGGAGGCCGATCGCGAGCGAGACCAGCGAGAAGACGATCTGCCGGGCCGGCGCCGCGGCACCCCGGGCAAGTTGGAGGAGATCTGGGATCACCTCCAGTCCGCGCAGGGTGTAGATGGTGCCGATGGCGATGAGCCCCACCGCCAGAAGCGGCAGCCGCCGAACGCCCCCGCGCCTGACAGGGCATAGAGGCCGAAGAAAGGGCCTCCAAGAGCTTTCTCTCCTCTATTGGCAACTCAAGAAGAATACGATCACTCCCTGTTTCCAACATATTCAATGCCTTCTCGAGTATCCGCGGCCGGCTTTAATTTGCCAGGGAAATCTCGGAATTGTACCCACCACATAGAGCAAAACGTTCCCCAGAAGATTACCGATTCCGCGGAGAAGACCTTAGAACGGATTCCCGATATTGAAGAACAACTCGTACCCCGTCTCCCCCCGCTCCCGGTCCAGCTTCCAGCCGATGCCCGCGCGGATGGGGCCCAGGGGGGAGAGGTAGCGGGCTCCCAGGCCGATGCCGTTCTTGATCTCTCCGAGGTCGATCGAACGCCAGTCGGGCCAGACGTTGCCGGTGTCGAAGAAGACGGTGCCGCCGAAGTCGCCGACGAGCGGGAAGCGGTACTCCAGGTTCAGGAGGAGCATGCCGTTGCCGCCAATGGGGATGTAGTCGTCCATGGCCGTGTTGAGCAGCAGGGTCTGGCCGCGGATGCCCAGCTCGTCGCGGCCGTAGGCGCGGTGGGTGGTGTCGCCCCCGGCGAAGAAGCGCTCGCCGATGGGGACGTCGCGGCTCCGGAAGCCGGCTAAGGGGTCTTCTGCCGTGGGAGTGAGCGTGGAGAAGGGCTCGATGCCTCCCGCCCGCAGGCTCACGGCCACCACGCCCGGACGGCCGAGGTCGAAGTACTGGGTCTGCTGAACGAAGGCCTTCAGGAGCTCGACGTCCGTGAGGTCCGAGGGGAAGGCGTACTGGAGCTGCACGAGCGAGCTCCAGCCGCGGGTGGGGACGATGGGGTCGTTCCTGCGGTCCCAGAAGAAGCTCGGCACGAGGTCCGTGATCCGGTAGCGCATGTCCTCCCGCTCGATGGTGTTGGCGGCGGCGGCCGGATCCAGGTCCAGGTCGACGACCCGGTGCTCCAGGCCCAGGCTCACGCGGCGGTCGGTGAAGACCCGGGCGGCTTCCACCCGGGCGCCGCGGGTGGCCTCGAACGGGCGGTTGCTGCGAGTCTCGGTCTGGTAGAAGAGGGTCGAGGTGAGCGAGACGGGCTGCTCGAAGAGGTAGGGCTGGTTGAAGATGAGGCGGAACCGCTGGTCGCCGTTCTGGCTCCAGCGCAGGTCCGTGCGCAGGCTGTAGGCCCGCCCCAGCACGTTGTTGTCGGTGAAGCCGATGAGCCCACGGAACTGCTCTTCGGAATCCCAGCCGAGGCCATAGGTGAGGGTGCGCGGCCGGCCTTCCTCGACCCGGACCAGCACGTCGCGGTCGGTGGTGTCGAGCCCGGCGCGGATGAGCTCGACGTCGACGCGGGAGAAGATGCCCAGGCGGTAGAGGTTGCGCTCGGTCTCCAGGAGCTTGACGCCGCTGATGGGCTCGCCGGGGTCGAGGTCCAGGGTGCGGCGGACGACCTCGCTCTGGGTGCGCTCGATGCCCCGCACGATGACGCGGTCCGCCACCTGCTGGGGTCCTTCGAGCACGTCGATCATGACGTCGACGAGGGTGTGGTCGGGGTTCCAGTCCTGCCGGGCGGAGACCTGGGCCTGGACGTATCCCTGGGTTTCGTATTGAGCCCGGATCTGCTCCAGGGTGTTTTCCAGGAGGACGGGATGGAACCCGCCGCCCTCCTTCAGGGGCAGGGTCCGGCGCAGGTCGCCGGTCTTGAGCGAATCGACTCCCTGGAATTCGAGGCGGACCACCCGCTGGCGCGGCCCCTCCCGGATGGGGATGGCGAGCACCAGGTCCTGCCCCGCCTTCTCCACCTGGGCCGGGCCGACTTCAGCTTGCGTGAAGCCGCGCAGCGCGTAGTAGCCCTGGAGGCTGTCGACGTCTTCGTCGAGGACGGACTGGACGAGCCGGCCGCTGCCCGGGCGCAGGAGGCTGCGCTCGGAGGTCTGGAGGACCTCGCGCAGCTCGGCGCCGGGAATCTCTTCGTTGCCCTCGAAGGCGATCTCGCGCAGGGTGTACTCGGGGCCGGGCTCGATGCGGAAGGTCAGCACGAGGTCGCCGTTGGTCCGCTTCTCGTCGGTCTCGATGCGGACGTCGTAATGGCCCTCCTGCTGGAAGTAGCTCTTGAGACGGCTGACGGACTGGAGGACCAGGGCCTCGTCGTAGCCGGCCTCGCCGAGGAAGGGCAGGAGGTTCTTGCGGCGCAGGACCTTCTGGTCGGCCCCCACGACCACGAGGGTGATGCGGGGGCCGATCTCGATGGGATAGGTGAGCTTGACGGTGTTGATGTCCGGCTCGATCTCCTCGCGCGGCGTGTCGACCCGGGCGGCGCCGTATCGCTGGCGGACGAGCCAGTCCTGGAGGCGCTCGGCGTCTTCCCGGGCCAGCCGCCGGCTGTAGGGCTCGCCGGGCCTCACCCGGAGCTGCCGCACGAGGGCGGCCGGCTCGAACGGGGCGACGGTCTTGTCGAAGGCGATGGTGCCCACGGTGGCCCGGGGGCCGCTGTCGACCTCGTAGGTGATCACGGCCCGCCGCCGCGCCTCGTCGATCCGGGGGATGACGCGGGCCCGGCCCTGGAAGTAGCCGCTGTTCTCGTAGAGCTCCTCGATGGCGTAGACGCCGCGCAGGACCTGCTCCTCGGACAGAGGCTCGGACTCCCGCTGGGGAACGGCCCGGCGCAGGGTCTCGCGGTCGAGCCCCAGGCGGCCGGTGACTCGGACCTCCTCGACCTGGACCACGGCGCGGAAGACGACCACGACGGTGACCGCGGGAGTCCCGCCGCCCTCGGGGTCGTCCCGCGTGTAGATCTCGATCTCGGAGGCGGTGCCGGTCGCCTGGAGGTTCCTCAGGGTGTGGCGGATGTCCTCGCCATCGAGCGGCTTGCCGGGCTCGGTCTCGATCAGGTTCTCCAGGTCGAGCGACTTGTCGAGGGGAGCGTCGCTGCGGACCTCGACGGCGGTGACGACCGCCGGCACCGGCCCCGGGGGAGTCTCCGGCTCCTGCGGCCCCTGCGCAAGGCCCCACGCCGCCAGCAGGGCGAGGACGAGCCAGAGCGCCGTTGCGCGGATTGCCGTCAAAGGTCCCTCAGAAACGCCGCTGGAATTGGGCGTCGATGGCATAGGTGCCGTCGCCCGCCTGGGTCAGGAGCAGGGTGACGTTCCTGCGCACCTGCCATTCGATCTGGACGATGTACTGCCGGTTGCTCGCGGGATCGCTCGAATAGGTGACGACGACGGCCCGCGACAGGCGCTTGCCCACGGGGACGCCGACGCCGGAGACGGGTGGGCCGGCGTCGGCGATGACGGGGTCGATGCGGAAGCGGTCGAAGCCGAAGAGAGTGCCGACCCTCTTGGTGAGGGCCGACGCGGCCTGGCCGTAGAGGAACTCGCGGGCCAACTGGGTGCCGGCAGCCTCGTCGGCGGCGGGGTTGGCCTGGGCGAACCCTTCCGTGGGCCGCTGGCCGCCGGCGATGAGGGAGACGATCTCCAGGTCCGCCAGGTTGCCGTCGGAGGCAAAGTTGACGTCCGGCCGTTCGAGGGTGCCACCGAGGTTCAGGGTGATGTTGAAACCCTGGATCTCAGTCTGCGCCACGAGGTCCAGGACGGGATCGATCCGGTTCGGATTGCTGAAGGTCAGGAGCCCCCGCTGGACCTCGTACTCGCTGTCGTTGAAGACGAGGGTACCGCCCGAGGCGATGTCGACCTCGCCGAAGACGGCCGGCCGGGCCACGGTGCCGCGCACGGTGAGGTTGACGTCTCCTTCGAGATTGGCGACGTTGTTGCGCACGCGCAGGGCGCCGGGGCCGCGGATGACGAGGTTGAGCTGGGTGGTGGCCTCGATCTCGCCCGTCTCGGCGATCTCCAGGCGCTGGCGCTGGAAGATCCGCTGGATGAACTGGAGCAGGTCGACGGGCACGTCTTCTACGTATAGAGAGCGCTCCAGGTCCACCTGCCCCACGATCTGCCGGCCGCCGTCGACCGAGAGGATCGAGATCTCGGCGTCCCCCCGGTTGTTGAGGAACTCGGGGAAACGCATGCTGATGTCGTCGGCGGCCACGTTCAGCCGGTAGGAAAAAG
This sequence comes from uncultured Thermoanaerobaculia bacterium, assembly GCA_964245465.1. Taxonomy (GTDB): domain Bacteria; phylum Acidobacteriota; class Thermoanaerobaculia; order Multivoradales; family UBA5704; genus DATARR01. Next base: position 6,377 of record CAXTNS010000086.1, on the reverse strand, counting down.
TCCGGCCCGGCCCCGGCAGGACGAGGTTGCCGTTGGCCCGCAGGGTGCCGCCGCCCAGGCGGGCGTTCAGCTCGTCGAGCACGATGCGGTCGCGGTTGAAGCTCAGGAAGCCGTTGACGCCGCTCAGGGCGTAGGCAAAGTTGGGCACGATGACCTCGCCGTCGCGGATCGCGCCCTGGCCCGTGAGCAGAGGGTTGCCCACGGTGCCCCGCACGGCGCCCAGCAGGTCGACCCCGCCCTCGATGCGGTACTCGGGCAGGAAGAGCCCCGCCCAGGTGGCGGCGAGCGTGCTCTGGAACCGCAGGTCGAGAGGGATGCCCTCCTGGAGCCCCAGGGTGCCGCTCACGAACAGCTCGTTCTCCGTGCCGGGCTCGCCCAGGTAGAAGGAGCGCACCGTCACCCGCTCGGCGGTCGCCTCCATCACCACGGGCTCGCGGTTGGCGATGGCGTGCCCCTCGTACTGCGCCCGCAGGTCGGCGAGCTGGACCCCGGCGCGCCAGGTGCCCGCGGAGAAGTCGGCGTCCAGGCCCGCCAGGCCCACCAGCGAGCCGGTGAACTCGGGGATCGGCCGGGGCGAGAGGACGCGGGCCAGGGTGCCCAGGTTGTCGCTCTGGAAGTCGAGCGAAACGTCGGCGCCCTGGCGGTCCAGCCGGCCGCCGCCCTCAAAGGAGGCAAGGCCCAGGAGCGAGCCCTGGACGTCCACCCGCCGGCCGTTCCAACTGGCGACCGCCTGGGTCTCTCCCTGCTCGCCGATCGGACGGCCCTGGAGGAGCAGGTCGCGGCCGAGGATGGAGATGGCCGCCTGGGGCTCCTGGAGGGTCCCCGAGGCCGTGGCCCGCACGCTCATGCGGCCGGTCAGGCCGCCGCCCAGAACGCCTCGGAACGGCTCCTCCGCGAGCGAGAGCGACGGCGCGAGGATGCTGAGGCTCAGGGCCTCCGTGGCCTGGTCGAAGCTCCCCTGGGCGTACACCAGCCCCGCGGGGGTCTCGACCTGCCCCTGCTCGACGGTAATCCGGCCGCCGTCGAAATTGGCCACGGCCCGCGCCCGGCCCAGGGGCACGCCGGCGACCACCAGGTCCTGGGCCTGGGCGTCCACGCGGCCGTTCAGGCGCTCGGGGAAGCCCGAGAGGTCGACGCGGCCGGTGAGCTGGCCCTGGAAGGTGCCGGCAAGGCCCGGTCCCAGGAAGTACCCGAGCCCCGAGGCCGGCCACTGGGCGGCGTCCACGGCCAGCTCCAGCGGCTGGTTGGCCACCTTCCTCCCTTCAGGCGGCAGGGGGACGCGGCCGGTGACGAGGAGGGCGCCGCCGCTCCGGGTCAGCTCCATCCGCAGGTCTTCGAGGGCCCGGGGGTTCAGGGCCAGCGAGCCGTGGACGGTGTCGGCCGTGGTGACGGGCGCCACCACGTCCTGCAGGTCCAGAAGCAGGTTGAGCCGGTAGTCCTCGCGGGCGAAGGTCACCGTGCCCTCGGCCGTGCCGTGCCCCTTGGAGGGCAGCCAGAAGGCGGGCTCCTCGCCCCGGGCCGGAGGGCCCACGAGGACGGGGCCGAGCGGGCCCACGTCCGTGCTCGCCAGCCGGAAGTCGAGCCGCCCGGTGCCGCGCTCGACGTCGTAGGTGAAGCCGCTGGAGGTGACGTCCTGCCCCGGCGAGGTCAGATGGAGGTCGCGGCCGGAGACCACTCCACGGTCGAGGAAGATGGGCAGGGTGCCGGCGATCGGCAGCCCCGTCTCGCTCGCCCCCCGCACCTGGGCGACCGTCCGGCCCGTGCCCAGGAGCACGCCGTCGCTCGTGAACCGGTACTCCAGCGTGCCGCGGGCCCGCCCCGAGAGGCCGCTCACGATGGGCAGGTCTTCACCCGGAAACTGGTCGTCGATCAGATCGCGGATGGACAGGTCCTCATAGTCCAGGTCGAGGGCCACGGGCACCCCGTGGGGCCGTTCCGATTTGAGATCGACGGCGATCCGCCCGGAGACGTTCCCCCGGGCGTAACGGGCGCGTTCCACGTCCACGTCCAGGGCTCCGGGTCCGCCCGTGAAGGCGGCCTGGACGTCCTCGATCACCCGGTTGAAGGTGTCGATCCGGGGCGAGGCGGCCGTGCCGGTGTAGCTCCAGCCCGCCTGGGTCCACTCGAAGCGGGCTTTCACCGCGGCCGGCCCTTCGATGGGCTGCTCCATGTAGCCCAGCCGGTTGACGAGCCGGGCCTCGCCCTGGGCGTCGATGCCCAGCTCGACCTTGCGGTTCTCGGAGCGGTAGTTGACGAGGCCGGCGATCTGAGCTGCCAGGTCCGGCCCGGCGATCCGGGCGGTGGCGATGCGCACCTGCCCGTCCTCGGGCACCACGCTCCCCTTGGCCGAGAGGGTGAACCGCCAGGGCCGCGCCCGGGGCAGGGTGGTCACCACGTCCTGGGCCGTGACCAGGGCGTCCAGGCGGTTGCCCCCCTCGCCGCCCCGCTCGGCGCGGCCGGTGAGCCGGCCCCAGATCGCCCGGGCTTCCAGGCTCACCGGCGTCCGGCGCTCGTTCAGCCGGAAGACGCCGTCCTGGACCAGGATGTGCCCGATCCGCACGTCGAACCGCCGGGGGCCGCCCCCCTTCTGGAAGTGGAATTCCGGCAGGTTGCTCGTACCGTCCGGGTTGAGCTGGAGGTAGACCTCGGGCTCCACGATGGCGATCTGCTCCAGGTCGAACACCCGTCCTTCGAGGTCGCGGACGGCGATCTGGAGGCTGGCGAAGGGGATGCGGGCCACGGGTGGATCGACCTTGGGCCGGGGGCCGGGGATGACCACGTCGCGCAGCTCGAGACCGAGGGGGAAGAAGGTGTAGTCGATGCTGCCGATGGAGATCCGGCGGCCCAGGAACGTCTCCATCTGCGCCACGATCCGGTCGAGAGCCTTTCTGCGCGCGTACTGGCTCTGGAGGATGAGCAGGCCGGCCACGAGGATGGCGGCCAGCAGCACGAGCCCCCAGATGAAGGGGCGCACCACCCAGCGGCGCACCCGGCCGTGCCGGCGCTTCTTCTTTCCCCTCTTCTTGGGAGGCTGGGGCCTGGGCTTTTCGCTCATGCTCCGGTACCACCGCCTCCCTCCGGGGTGCTCTGCAACCCGCCCCAGCGCAGCTTGCCGCGCAGGTTGTGGTAGAAGCTGTGGCCGCCCACCCGGGCGAGGCGTACGGTGGCGGCGCTGCGGGTGATGCGCACCGTGTCGTGGAAGCCGACCGAAGTCCCCTCCTGGCCGTCGAGCGTGAGGTAGACCTCCTCGCGTTGCGTCTCCAGGGTGATGTCGATCGGCCCGGCGTCGGGCACCACGATGGGCCGCATGGACAGCGCGTGGGGGCAGATGGGCGTGAGCACGGCCACGGGCAGCAGGGGGTTCACGATGGGACCGCCGGCCGAGAGGTTGTAGGCCGTCGAGCCCGTGGGTGTGGAGATGATCAAGCCGTCCGAGCGGAAGCGGGCGATCAGGTGGCCGTCCACCTCCAGGGTAAGCTCGATGATGCGGGCGAGGGCGCCCTTGGTGATCACGGCGTCGTTCAGCACGCGGAAAGACTCCGGCGCGCCGCCGTTCCTCCTCAGCTCGACGTCGAACAGCGAGCGCTCTTCCGCGTGAAACCGGCCGGAGAGCACCTGCACCATGGCCGGGTAGAGCTCGCCGCGGTTGATCTCCGTGAGGAACCCCAGGTTGCCCAGGTTCACCCCCAGGATCGGCACGCCGGGCGCCAGCGTCCGTGCCACCGAGAGCAGCGTGCCGTCGCCCCCCAGCGCCACCACCAGGTCGTAGGGCTCGCGCGGGTCGAAGGGGGCTTCTTCGAGGCCATGGGCGCGCAGGGTGGACGGATCGAGAGCGGCCTCCAGGCCCCGGCGGCGCAGCCACTCGGCCAACTCGCGGGCGGTGTCGACGGCCTCCGGGTTCGTGGGCTTGGCGACCACGCCCACGCGCTGCGACTTGCGGCCATTACGTTTACGGCTCATGCCTCGCTCCGCCGGAAGAGGGCGAACGCCTCGCGGTTGCCGCCGGTGCCGGCGACCGGCGAATCGAAGACCCCCAGAGTCTCGAAGCCCAGGCCGGCGATCCCGGCCACGCACTCTTCGATCACCATCCGCCGCACCTCTTCGTCGCGCAGGATACCCCCCTTGCCCACGGCGCCCCGGCCGGCTTCGAAGTGCGGCTTGATCATAGGCAGCAGGCAACCGCCGCCCGCTCCCTGCGATAAATGCGGGAGCAGGGCGGGCACCACCTTGAGCAGGGAGATGAAGGAGACGTCGAGCGTGATCAGATCGCAGGGTTCCGGCAGGGCATCCGGGGCGAGATTGCGGGCGTTGACCCGCTCCATCACCACCACCCGCGGATCGTTCCTCAGCCGCTGATCGAGCTGGCCGTAGCCCACGTCCAGGGCGTAGACCCGGGCCGCTCCCCGCTGGAGCAGGCAATCGGTGAAGCCGCCCGTTGAGGCGCCCACGTCCAGGCAGACCCAGCCCGTGGGATCCAATCCGAAATGGTCCAGTGCGTGGGACAGCTTCCGTCCCGCCCGCGAGACGAACGGCTCCTTGGGCCCCAGCACCGCCACACGGGTCTCGTCCCGGACCGCGGTGCCCGGTTTGTCCACCCGTTTCCCCTCCACTTCCACCGTGCCCGCCATGACCGCGCGCCGAGCCTGCTCACGGCTGGGAAACAGGCCTCGCTCCACCAATAGCTGATCAAGGCGCATGGCTGGCCGTGGGGGTGTGCAACGGCCATGCCGGAGAGCTGATTCCGCGCGACGCCGCCATAGGGCGGGACTATAACTCGTTCAGTCCTGACCAGCCTTTCCATCCCGGGAAACCGCCGGCTTCGCGGCCAGGCAGAACGGCAGGGCCAGCACGAAGAGCACGGGACGCTGCACTTCAGTGTCGCCCCAGTTGTTCTCGAACAGGCCCGCCACGTTGAAGGCGAGGAGGGCGAGCATCACGCCCACGTAGAGGTCGGCGCGGGGGCCGTGCCGGCCGCCCTCGGCCTTGAACCGCCGCCAGGCCGCGGCCACCGCGGCCAGGGTCAGCCACAGATAGGAGGCGAGGGCGGGCAGGCCCCGCTCGGCCGCCAGTTCCAGCAGGCTGTTGTGCAGGTGGGGGATCTCGTAACGCGGCGCCGACGGAGCGCGGTAGATCGGGTACCGGCGCTCCACCATCTCGGGGCCGCAGCCGAAGAGGGGGCGCTCGCGGACCATGGTCAGGCCCGCCTCCAGCATGCACAGCCGGTCGTAGTTCGACAGGTCCCTCAAATCGGTGATGGAGACCACGCGGTGGAGGAGCGGCACCGGCGCCAGGACGATGAACACGGCCACGGCCGGCACGTAGGCCAGGAGCAGCCGCGGCGCGCGGAAGAGGACCAACACCGTAAACGCCACGAAGAACGCCACCCAGGCGTTGCGGGTGTAGCTGCCCAGGAGCGCCACGTTGATGACGGCCAGAGCCCCCCAGCGCCAGAGGTTTCGCCGTCCGCGCCAGCGGCCGGTGTAGACCATGGCGGCCAGGAGCAGCAGGTCGCAGACCAGCAGGAACCCCGAGAAAGTCATGTAGTGCGAGAACGGCCCGCGGATCCGCCGGTCGAGGTCGCCATAGCCCACGAGGTACTGGGCGAGGCCGGTGCAGGCCAGCAGGGCGGCCACGGCGATCAGCAGGTCGACCAGCCGGCGGACCTCCCGCTCACCCCGCACCAGGAACGGCGCCAGGACCAGCGTCGAGAGGCTGAAGATCTCGGTCACGCCCCGCAGGCTGGCGCGGGAATCGTAGGAGGCCACGATCGAGCCCAGCAGGAGCAGGACGTAAAAGCCCAGGGGGACGAAGAGCGGCGCGAGGCCTGGCCAGTCCACCCGCCGGTCACCGCGGTTCCCACGGCGGTACGTCCAGGGGAGCGACAGGAGCGAGAAGCCGAGCAGGATGTTGGAGGCGGCGATGCCGAAGATCGTAGCCAGGTGGGATACGTAAAGCCCGTACCCCACCCGCTCGGCGCGGGACTCGGCAGGCCGGAGAATGGCGGAAGCCTCAGCGTCCGGCGGCGGAAGCGGGAAGCGCCTCCTCGATGAGCATGATGGGGATGTCGGAGACGATCGGGTAGATGAGCCCCGAGGTCTGGCAGTAGAGCCCCTGCTCCACCACCGGCTCCTCGTCCCGGAAGTGCTCCCGGTATTTCTCGACCAGCGTGCCGCGCACCTCCTGCGGCAGCTCGATCAGCTCCAGCTCACCCTTCGACTTGGGACAGACCAGGATTTCCAGCAGCTCGGGATCGACGGCCATGGCCCGGAGGATAGCACGGCTCCCGGAGGAGAGAGATCAGGGCCGGGCGGTCCAGGTCAGCACCAGGGATTCGCTTCCGGGGTTGCGCTCGTAGAAGCCAGCGTTGGAGATGTGAT
>CAXTNS010000085.1:8992-14744 GCA_964245465.1 uncultured Thermoanaerobaculia bacterium | reverse complement strand
GCCTTTTGCAAGCACGCCTTCCGGGCAAAAGAGCCCCTTAAGCGATCACGGATGTAGGCTTTATGTATTCTGTCTTTGCAGGATCCTCTCCCATAAGTTCAAATATACTGACTAGCCACGCAGGGCCATGCCCACTAACGGCAAGGTGTTTTAACCACGATTCCAATTCACCTCCTGGAACTACAAGAACGCCGTACTCAGCCAGTTGCGATAGTAAGTTCTGAGCCGCCTCATACTCTTGTCCTTGGAGAATTGACAATCCTCCATCTTTCTTCATATTGCGACCTGTCATGTCCAAAGCAGCCTTGACTGCTGAGCGCATGGTCGCCAGTGAATTGTGCGAGATGGTGGGGACATTCGCACTTGTCAGCAAGTTCACCCAGTTTGTGCCGCCATCTTTCAAGACATCTATATCAACGACAGCAGCCGCTGGAATACCAAGCTGACGAAGGGGCCTAATGATAGTTTGGATCGTCTGCTTATTTTGCGCGTTTATGAAGAGGCAATTAGGTATTCCCCATTCTGGCTTGAACTGCAAAAGCCGATCATTGACTTCCTGGTAAAAGGCACGGTCAGCGTCGGATTCTGTTACTACCACGAACTCATAGAACAATCCGCTTAGCACGCCAGTCGATCGCAACAGTGGATGACGCATTAGCACGAGTATTTCTGCGCTTGGTAGGACACGTGCTGTCGCTACGCCTTCGCGGTAAGTCAGGCGAATAATGTTCACGGGCGCACCCGACTGAATACACCCCATGACGAACATAGGACTATGAGTTGAGGCGAAGACGCGCTTATCCGCTGATAATGCAGCCCGAGAAACCTCATATCCAAGCTTGAAAGCGAGCGAAGGATGAAGAAATGCTTCCGGCTCATCGACGAGGACCACGCGAGGGTCACCAGCTATGAGCTCTGTGATAATGCCAGTAAAAGCTTTTACACCATCACTTGCTTGGTCAATGAGTTGTGCTGCAGCGTGAAAGCGCACTGCGTCCGCATCTATACCCCTTTCCTCTCTATGATCCTGCGGCGGCCTACTGGCAAGTCGAATTCTAAGCTGCCCCAGATGTGTAGGATCAAGGACAAAGTAAGTACCGAAGGCCTCGGCAACTATGCGACGCACTTCACATCGTTTAGCATCGTCGCGGAATAGGACTTGAAAGCTTGATTGAGGGGGAGCCTGAAGATCCCCAGCACCCTGCACGTTAACCAGATTAATTCGGCTGCGCCCGTCAAGAATCAAAGTGTTATGAGTTAGAAACCACTGGGAAAAAACGGGAACATTGACTGACGGGCTTGTCACGTACTGCCTGAGTTCGGCAAGAGGAACTTGTTGGCGGCCATATCGACTTCCAATAAATATGTGACCGACATGTAGCGATTCCCCTGTGTTAGGTGGCTGCCGAATCTGTTCAATCGCTCTTTCAGCGCTATCAATGTCTAGCCCGCTAAAGGTAATTTCATCAATAATTAGTGCATTTGCATCCTGCCGCCCATTCCTACAATACTGTTCGATCTCGGCTAATACTCGACTCTTCCCAGAGTTATTGGGACCGACGAAAACCGTTACCGGAGTAGCTGCGATCTGCTCACCAAGTGCTCCAGGGGTACGACCGAATTTGAGTGTAAAGCTCGCAATCATTTGGATACACTATGCTCGTTGCCGGTCTTCGTTCAAGCCCGCAGAGATGCCAGACTCCTGCCTCCCCTGGCAGGCCCTGCCAATAATGATCGCCCCTAACAAGGCTGCTTCGGGTTGGCTGGTTGTGGTTGGAAGGCTTTGACGGCGACCGGAGGTCCCCAGCCGCCGCCTCTTCGAACCTACGGCTCACAGGGAGACGGCGCTGGTTTTCTCGGGTCCTTGCCAACGCGCCGGTTCATCCAGTTCAGGATGATGTTGTGGGCGCGAGGGGCCTGGAAGTGCAGGCTCACGTCATGTCCCGCGTTCGGGATGGCCACGGCTTCCGCACAGGCATCCGCCGGGTAGAAAGAGGGCTCGACGTTGATGCTGCCGGAGGTGGTGCAGCTCGGCGGGTTGCAGAAGGCGCCGTCGAAATTTCCCACGACCACGAGCACGGGAACGTGGATGCCGGTGGAAAAGCCCAGGCCGGATACGGCCGTGCTAAGCTCCCCGAGGGTCGCAGTCTCCTTGGTCCGCTCGTCGATGGCGAGGACCAGGGGATCCACGAAGGGTGCATTGTAGAAGATGCCGCGGGTGCCGGGGGCGGTGGTGAAATAGCCTTCGGGTATGGCCTGACCCGCAAAACGGGAGTCGAGGTTCGCCGGGAAGAACTGAACGTCGTTCAGGGCCGGGGTCACGGTATGCGACACGCCGGTCAGCACCACTCCGTCCACGTCGTCATAGGTGGCCGCTTCCTGGATGGAGATGACGGAGCCCAGGGAATGGCCAACGAGCGCCACCCGGCTGGCGCGGATGCGGCCGAAGGACGGTACGACGAAGCTCCCGCTGCGCAGAGTCTGCACGATCTGGTGGACCACGTAGGCGTTGGACTCGATGGTGACCTCCGCGGCGGGCGGACGGTCGCTGCGGCCGACACCGATCCGGTCGATGTTGAGAACGGCATATCCCGCGTCCGTAGCGCGGCGCATGTAGGAGTAGGTCTCGGCCTGGAGGGGCCAGTCCCAGTAGATGTGGCCGTAGGTGGCGCCGTGCAGGGTGATCTGAATGGTTTTCCGCTCGAGGCTGCCCTGGGAGCAGAGAACGCCGAAGACGTTGTAGACGGTGGGGTTGCCTGGAGCGAGGCGGACGGCGAAATCCACTTCCTCACACCGCAATCCGCCCTCTTTCGCCCAGACTCTGGACGGAACGAGAACGGTAAGGGCCAGCGCGCAGAGCAGCCCCAGGGCAAGCCGGGCGAACGAACGGACGGCAGGTGAGCTTGAACGGTCTCTCATCAGGTCTCCTCCCTTTGTCGGACGAGACGATAACGGATTACCGCCCTGGATTCCCTCAACCAGGATGGATTCAGCGCAGGAGCAGACCGGGGAGGGCGAGGAAGAAGAGGACGTAGACGCAGAGCAGGGTCCGCATGGCGCCGCAGAGGCGGACGAGCCCCCGGTCCTCCAGGAAGCGGTAGCGCCCTCCCAGCAGGAACCGCAGCAGAGCCATGTCCCCCTTGAGGCCGTTGGCGGCGAGCGGCGTCGGCCGCCCCAGAGCGGCGTAGAGGAGGGGATGCCGGCGGCTCAGGCCCTCGCACAGCCGGGAGGCCATCAGGCACCAGACCAGGACGGACGACCAGTAGACGGCGAACAGCGCGGGCATCAGGCTCAGGGGCGCCTCCGGACTACCTTGGATTTTTTCCTAAGAAAGAAGGTGCCTGAGGATACTACGGGATGGGCCGGGGCTCAAGAGGCCCCGGCCCTTGCGAGGATCAGCAACCGCAATCGCTTGCGCAATAGGACTTCCCCTCGGTCGGGCAGAACCGGACGCTGCATCCCTGGAAACACGTTTCCTCGGAGCAGGTCGCATAGCAGGTATTGACCGTCACCCCGCCCGCCACGTCCTGGAGGGGCTGCGGATTCAGCGCCCGCAGAGTTTCCTTCGCCAGAAACAGCTTGTGGATCTTCTTCTTCATAGAGACCTCCTGTAGTTGTGGGCCGGACGGGATCATTATAGATGATAATGAATCGCGCCCCCTCCCCTCAGGAGAGGAGGCGCAGGTGAAGCTGGCAGGAGGCCTTCTACGGGGGACAGACGATCGTCGGGCAGGGCGCGTGGCAACAGGTGATGCAGGGGCCGTCCGGACAGCAGATCTTCTTGCACACGGCCTCGGCTGGCCGGACGTCCGAGAGGCTGAGCCCCACGGTGGCGGCCAGGGCCAGAGTCAGAAACAGCAGTTTTCTCAGCATGGTTTTCTCCTTGGGTGGACCTATGGACAGGCCCGTTGGGTACAGACAGTTCCTCCGGTGGAGGTATAGCAGCAGGTGTTGCAGTCGACCTTGAAGCAGCCGCTCGCGGCGTCCGAGGCGGGAGTGAAGATCCCCGCTTCGGCGCTCAGGACGGCCGCCAGGGCGAAGGCGAGGGTGAGGAGCTTTCTGCGCATGGTGGAGGTTTCCTCCTTTCGAGAGTGCGCTCTACCCTGAAGGTGCCTGCTTGGAAGAGGAGGGGGACAGGCCGCTCCGGTTGGCTCCCCACGTTGGGCCGCGATAGACTCCGCCCTTCGACCAAGATCCCCGCGAGGTGACCGCATGAAGATACCTGGCCTGATCCTGAAGCAGATGTACACCCTGGGCAGTCTCGAGAACGCCGAGGACGGCGTCCGGTTCAGCCTCAAGAACCGGCTGTCGAACGCCACCGTGACCCGGCTCCAGGAGGTGCGGATCAACGGCAAGCCGGTTCCTCTCGACCGGCTGACGCTGGAGATGGGCGGCGACCGGATCGCCGGCGCGGCCATCAGCCCGACCTCGGCGCTCGCCTTCCCGCTGGCCAAGGTGGTCAACATCCACGCCCGGACCGAGCCGCTCGAAAAGGGGCAGCACGAGATCGCCCTCGCCTTCGACACCACCCCTTTCGGCTCGCTCTCCTTCAAGGTCAAGGACGCCATCGCCGAGAAGGTGAAGCGCACCACGGTCCCTCACGACAAGGACGACGACTACTCGCCGGAGATCATCAAGGCCCGCCAGAAGTTCATCGAGGAGTACACGGGCAAGAAGCTGGAGCACATCGACAAGTTTTCCTTCGACCCGGCCGTCACCAAGGGGAACATCGAGAATTTCACGGGCGTGGCCCAGGTGCCCATCGGCTTCGCCGGACCGCTCAAGGTCAACGGCGAGCACGCCCAGGGGGACTTCATCGTGCCGCTGGCCACGGCCGAGGGCACGCTGGTGGCCTCCTACAACCGCGGCATGAAGGTGCTGAACCTCTCGGGCGGCGTCACCTGCACGGTGGTGGGCGACAGCATGCAGCGGGCACCGGTCTTCGTGTTCGACAACGCCCGCGACGGCCGCGATTTCGTCAAGTGGGTGGACGAGAACATCGACAAGATCCGCGAGGAGGCGGAGGGGACCTCGTCGATCGCCAAGCTGGTCTACGTCGACCGCTATCTCTCGAACAAGCTGGTCTTCCTCCGCTTCAACTACACGACGGGGGACGCCGCCGGGCAGAACATGGTGGGCCGGGCGACGTTCGCGGCCTGCTCGTGGATCCTGGAGAATCACGACCGCATCCGGCATTTCTACCTGGAGTCGAACTTCGCCACGGACAAGAAGGCCTCGCAGATCAACATCATGCGCACCCGCGGCAAGCGGGTCACGGCCGAGGCCACGATCCCGCGGGACGTGCTGATCCAGCACATGCGGGTTGATCCCGAGACGCTGGCCTACCACGCCAACATCGCCAACGTGGGAGCCTTCCTCTCCGGCGCCAACAACAACGGCTGCCACTCGCCGAACGGCATCACGGCCATGTTCATCGCCACGGGCCAGGACGTGGCCAACGTCTCGGAGTCGTCGGCCGGCGTGGTCTACACGGAGGTCACGCAGACGGGGGACCTCTATATCTCGATCACCATCCCCTCGCTGATCGTGGCCACCTACGGCGGCGGCACGGGCCTGGCGACCCAGAAGGAGTGCCTGGATCTGCTCGGCTGCTACGGCCGGGGCAAGGTGCAGAAGCTGGCGGAGATCATCGCCGGCGTGGTGCTGGCGGGCGAGATCTCGCTGGCGGCGGCGATCTCGTCGCTGGATTGGGTTTCGAGCCACGAGCAGTACGGGCGGAATAGATAAGGGG